>JAFATZ010000061.1 GCA_019243675.1 Ktedonobacteraceae bacterium
AGCTTTTTTCTCTTCCTGGGCATACCACTGGCAGCTCTCGTTATACGGGAGCCGCCAGCAACGCTGTGGCAAGCGATTCAGCAGCCCGAAGCAATCCAGGCTCTGCAACTGAGTCTCATCACCACGACCGTCAGTACGCTACTGACGTTCGTGTTTGGTCTACCAGTCGCCTATGTATTGGCACGAATGCGTTTCCCAGGCCGTTCTGTTCTTGAGACACTCGTGACGATGCCGACGGTCCTGCCTCCGGTTGTCGGGGGCATTGCTCTGCTGATCACCTTCGGGCGCTTCGGGCTGCTTGGTCGCTACCTTAGCCCCTTGGGGATTACGCTGCCTTTTACCACTGTGGCCGTCGTGATGGCTCAGATGTTTGTCTCCGCCCCCTTCTTTGTGAACAGTGCCAAAGCGGGTCTTGAGCAGTTGGACCCACGCTATGAAATGGCTGCCTACACGTTGCGAGCGTCGCCCTTCTATGCCTTTCGCAGAGTTGTCTTGCCGCTCATTCGCCCTGTCCTGCTTTCGGGCGCAGGTCTGGCGTGGGCACGCGCCCTTGGGGAATTCGGTGCGACCATTACTTTTGCTGGTAACTTTCCAGGAACTACCGAGACTACCCCTATCGCGGTGTATGTTGCAGCCGAAAGCAACCTAGAATCAGCGGTCTCGCTGGCGGTTGTATTGCTGGCAGTTTCGTTCGGGGTGTTGCTCGCCTTACGGCTAGGTCGCAGCAGAAGCCAAAAATGAGTGGACATATCAGTTGTAAGCTCGTGCTTCAGTTGCTTTGAACGCCGCGTAGATAAGCTTGCCCTCTTGCAGCTCCAAACGTGCCGTTGAGGCTTCGGTTATCTCGGCAATCAAAGGAAGCGTCGTGGTTTCCGGCATAACGCTGACGCGCACGCGCCCATCGTGGAAAGGCATTGTTCCGTTAGCTGCACTTTCCATGCGCAAAATCTGCACAATTTCGCCTCGAAAGACATTCGAGGCTGAACTGTCAGATGCAGCTAATGAGAGGGTGATACTACGTGGATCAACGACCATGTATACCTCCTCTCCCTCACGTGGTCCCTGATTGGATGATGGTTGTCTCTCCTCCAAGGTGGCCTTGATTTCGATTGCCTGCTTGCCATCATCCTGTACCCGCACAGTGCAAATGGCCTGTGATTCGCGTCGTGTCAGAAACCCGCGAAAGAAATTTGTTCCCACGAGTTCGGCAATATACGATGAGCGGGGATGCTCAAGCAGGTCGCGCTGATTGCCTTGCTGCAGTATGCTCCCTGCCTCCAGAACCACAATTTGATGACCAAAAAGCAATGCCTCTAGGTACTGGTGTGTCACCATGACGGTCGTGATGCCCAATTGTGAGAGGATGCGGCGCAACTCCTGTCGTACCTCACGTCGCGTCTGTACATCGAGCGCAGATAGTGGCTCATCAAGCAGCAGAAGCTGTGGCTGCAACACCAGCGCACGGGCAATAGCTACACGTTGCTGCTGTCCGCCTGAAAGCTGTGCGGGACGGCGCTGGTCGAGGCCAGACAAGTGAACTTTTTCCAATGCTTCTCCGACTCGCTGTACAATCAGCCGTCGCGGCAGGCGCTGAGCACGTAAACCGAAAGCCACGTTCTCGAACACGGTCAGATGAGGAAAGAGCACGTAATCCTGGAAGACATAGCCAAACGGGCGCTCCTGTGGTGGAATAGAAATGTGCCGTCCACTATCGAAGTAGGTCACGCCATCCAATGTGACATGCCCCTGTGCTGGCTGAAGTAGCCCAGCCAGCAACCGCAGCACTGTCGTTTTTCCCGAGCCACTCTCGCCGAGCAGAACCGTGGTTTTCCCCGCCTCCGCAGTCAGATGCAGTGCAAGATGAAAGCTACCGAGGGACGTATCGAAGCTACCTGTAAGCATGGGTCTTCTCCTCCAAGCGCTTTTTCCACGATTATAACGATTTTTGATCTGCACGTGCAGCCCAACAGTTTTATTATTCTACGCTCTTGCCAATTATTCGGCAAGTTCTCTCTGACTTACACGAGCTATAGATGATATAAATAAAAGAAATAGCAAGTTAGCGAGGAGGAGCTTCTCAATGGCACATTTTATACTGAGTTTAGATCAAGGCACTAGCAGCTCGCGAGCAATTGTCTTCGACCATAACGGCTCCGTCGTCAGCATCGTACAGCAGGAATTCCCACAGATGTATCCAGCGCCTGGACTGGTGGAGCATGATCCAGAAGCGATCTGGTCGAGCCAGTTGGCAGTGGCGCAAGAGGCAATAAAGAAAGCAGGAGCTACTGCACACGATATTGCAGCACTTGGCATTACCAACCAACGTGAGACGACTATTGTGTGGGACAAGGCCAGCGGGAAACCTGTCTTCAACGCGATTGTGTGGCAGAGTCGCTTGACGGTTCCTCTTTGTAACGCACTGGCGGCAAAGGGCTTTGATAAGGAGATTCGTGCCCGCACTGGTCTAGTCACTGATGCCTATTTCTCTGCCACCAAGGTGCAGTGGATTCTTGACAACGTAGCAGGCGTACGTGAGAAAGCCGAGCGCGGCGAAGTACTCTTTGGCAACGTCGATACCTTCCTCATGTGGCGTCTCTCTAAGGGCCGTGTCCACGTCACCGACCCCTCTAACGCCTCGCGCACCATGCTCTACAACATCTATCAAGGAGACTGGGACGATGTTATCCTCAAAGAGCTAGCAGTGCCACGTGCCATGCTGCCCAAGGTCATGCCATCGAGCGCAGTGTATGGCGAGACCGACCCAGAGTTCTTCGGTGCAGCAATCAAGATGGCAGGCGATGCAGGTGACCAGCAGGCGGCAACTTTCGGTCAGGCTTGCTACGAAGTCGGTATGGTCAAGAACACCTATGGTACTGGCTGCTTCATGCTGATGAACACTGGAAACAGGGGCGTACCCTCCAAGAGTGGATTGCTCACCACTCTTGGCTGGGGGATTGGCAATGAGATCGTCTATTGCTTGGAAGGGAGTATTTTCATCACAGGTGCAGCCGTGCAGTGGTTGCGTGACGGCTTGAAGGTTATTACCAAGAGTGCTGATGTTGAGGGGCTGGCAGCAAGCGTGCCGGACAATGGAGGTGTCTATATGGTTCCTGCCTTCGTCGGTCTAGGTGCGCCCTACTGGGATCCCTACGCGCGCGGCAGCATCGTAGGCTTAACACGCGGCTCAACGGTCGCACATGTGGCACGTGCGACGCTTGAGTCGATGTGCTACCAGACACGCGATGTGCTTGAGGCGATGAGCGCCGATAGCGGCGTGCAAGTCAAGACGCTGCGTGTCGATGGCGGCGCAGTTGTGAATAACCTGCTCATGCAGTTCCAGGCCGACATTCTTGGTGTTGCCGTCCAGCGCCCAAAGGTAGCGGAGACGACAGCTCTGGGTGCAGCCTACCTCGCAGGACTGGCCGTCGGCTTCTGGAGCAGTCAGCAAGAAGTCGCAGAGCAGTGGGCGCTCGACCGCAGCTTCGAGCCGCAGATGAGTGCCGCGCAACGTGACGAACTGTACGCGAGCTGGAAGAAAGCCGTGCAGCGCTCACTAAGGTGGGCTGAGTAACTATGCAACCGCTCTCATCACACGCGCGCAGGCAAAATCTTGCTCACCTACATAAGAGTGGCGATCCCTCGCGGTCGCCATTTGACGTGTTGGTCATCGGTGGTGGGGTCACTGGAGCAGGTGTCGCCCTGGATGCTGCTGCACGCGGCTACAAGGTAGCACTCGTTGAGAAGACCGACTTTGCTAGCGGCGCGAGCAGCAAATCAACCAAGCTCATTCATGGTGGCATTCGCTACCTGCCCAACTTTGATTTCGCCTTAGTGCATCAAGGGTTAGTTGAGCGTGGCCTGCTGCTACAAAACGCGCCCTTTCTGGTTGAGCCATTAGCCTTCGTGCTACCCATCTATGCAGGTGACCGTCATCCGGTGGGAATGCCCTTTACTCCACCAAGGGGCATTGGACTCGGTCAACTGCTAGATCTCGGCTTGAGCTTTTATGATGGCTTCGCCGGACGCCGTAACGTAAAGCGCCATCGTCATCTCAGCCGCGAGCAGGTACTCAAGTTCGCGCCAGCACTGGTCACTGAGAGACTCAAAGAAGGATTCATATACTATGATGCTCAAACCAATGATGTGCGTCTGACGCTGGCACTGCTGCGCACTGCGGCACAGTTTGGTGCCACTATCGTTAACTATGCTGAAGTGACCTCTTTTATGAAGAAAGACGGCACAATTACAGGCGTGTGTGTCTGTGATCGGTTGCGTAACCAGGAGGTGATGGTGTGCGCGCGCCATATCGTCAATGCTACGGGCGTTTTCTCGCAGCAGGTTGAGGCACTCATAGGTGCTACACCTCTGGTTCAGGTTGAACCTAGCAAAGGTGTTCACTTGGTATTCTCACGTGAAGACCTACAGCTTGCAGATGCAGCGCTTGTACTACCAGAGACAGACGATAGGCGTCTTCTCTTCGTTATCCCCTGGCAGTCACGAGTCATTCTGGGCACCACCGACACAGGAGCGGATGACCTAGACCATCCAACAGTGACTCACGCTGACGTAGCATACTTGCTGAATCATCTTAACCGCTACTTCTCCACACATCTTACGACAGAGCATATCATCAGTACCTACGCTGGCTACCGTCCGTTAGTGAAATCACGCACTGCTGGCGCTGCAACAGCCAAGCTCTCACGTAACCATACAGTGCTGCAGAGTCCATCGGGGCTAGTCACCATTGTCGGGGGCAAACTCACGACTTACCGACGTATGGCACAAGATACCGTTGATGTGCTGAGCCGTCGCGATGGTTATAGGCTAGTACATCCCACGGAGAACTTACCGTTACAAGGAAGCGTGGGCTGCCCAAAGCTGCAGCAGGAGATACTGAGCACAAGCAGAAGCGCTCTAGGTACACTGGACGAAGAAATCGTAGCACACCTAGGCAGAAGTTACGGTACAGAAGCGCATAAGGTGCTACAATTGATAGCAGAAGACACTTCGTTGGCCAAAAGACTCGTCGACGATCTTCCTTATGTGCGCGCCGAAGTACTCTATGCCTGCCGCTATGAAATGGCAATGACACCTTACGACGTGCTAGCGCGCCGCACCTCCATCACCCTGGAGGATCGTCAACGCGGCCTGGGCGTCGTTGATACGATAGCGCAACTCATGGCACGCGAGCATAGTTGGACGACAGAGCAACGGGCAGAACTAGTTGTCGCCTATCGCGCTGCTATTGAGCAGCAAATGGCCGCAGAAACAACCTGAGGAGAAGAAGCATGAAGAAGCTTATCAACAAGGTCGAAGATGTCGTCAACGATTCGCTAGCGGGTATGGGAGCGGCACACGCCAACCTTTTGCGCGTTGACCTGGAGAGCCAAATCGTGGTCCGCAAGAACGCTCCGGTCCAGAGCAAAGTAGGCATTCTCTCTGGCGGTGGCAGTGGACACGAACCGATGCACGGCGGCTACGTTGGCATCGGTATGCTGGATGCGGCTTGTCCTGGTGCCATCTTCACCTCACCCGTGCCAGACCAGATGTTAGCCGCCACACGAGCAGTCAATGGCCAAGCAGGAGTGCTGCACATCATTAAGAACTATACAGGTGATGTGCTAAACTTCGAGATGGCCGCCGAACTAGCCGAGTTAGACGGCATCAAGATTGAGAGCGTGGTGACTAACGACGATGTGGCTGTGCAAGACAGCCTCTACACAGCAGGGCGTCGTGGCGTAGGTGTAACGGTACTACTAGAGAAGATAGTGGGGGGGCTGGCGGAGACGGGAGCGCCATTAGAGCAGGTAGCGGCCCTGGCCAGAAAAGTCAACAGCCACGGACGCAGTATGGGAATGGCTCTCACTGCCTGCACTGTGCCAGCGGCAGGTGAGCCTACCTTTGACTTAAGCGAGGACGAGATGGAGATCGGTATCGGCATTCATGGTGAGCCAGGACGCCGCCGCCTCAAACTAGCCTCAGCCGCCCAGATCACCGAGATGCTAGCAACGCCGATCATCGAAGACCTTGAACTCAAAGCAGGCGAACAGGTACTCGCCTTCGTTAACGGTATGGGCGGCACACCGCTCATCGAGCTATACATTATCTACGACTCGCTCAATCGTATTTTAACAGGCAAAAACATCAGGATTGTACGCAACCTGATAGGCAACTACATCACCTCATTAGAGATGGCAGGCTGTTCTATCACATTGCTACGCCTTGATGATGAGATCACCCGCTATTGGGACGCACCTGTGTACACGCCCGCACTGCGCTGGGGTATGTAAACAATTTTCGTAGGGGCCCGATTTATCGTGCCCACGATTTATCGCACCCACGGGGAGGAAAAGTAGTCATGACCAACCAAGATATCATACGCTGGCTAGATCGTATAGCAGACGAGCTAAGAGCAAACACGCACTACCTAACGCAACTCGACTCGCCCATAGGAGATGCAGATCATGGCACGAACATGAATCGTGGTTTTAGTGCCGTTCATGCTAAGTTTCCAACTATGACAGCGATGGATATAGCGACCCAGTTGAAGACAGTCGGCACAACCCTTGTCTCGACTGTAGGTGGTGCAAGTGGGCCGTTGTACGGAACCGCATTTCTGCGAGCAGGCGGCGCAGTTGCAAGTAAGCAAGAACTGACGGCAAGCGACATCGTTGCCATGCTTGAAGCATTCCTGGGTGGTATCATAGCGCGAGGCAAAGCACAAGTGGGAGAGAAAACGATGGTGGATGCCTTGACGCCTGCTCTACACGCGGCAAAGCAAGAGCTAGACCAGGGAGCGAGTATCGCAGACATTACGGCAAAGGCGGCGGCGGCGGCTGAAGAAGGGATGAAGGCGACGATTCCAATGTTGGCAACCAAAGGTCGCGCTAGCTATCTCGCAGAGCGCAGCATCGGCCATCAAGACCCGGGTGCAACATCAAGCTGGATCATGCTGCGTTGTTTGGCCGAGGTCTGCTCAGACCGATAGGGAGAACATCAATGACAGTGGCACTCGTCATTGTCTCGCACAGCACCCAACTTGCGAGCGGTGTTGGCGAACTTGCACGCCAGACGACAAAAGGAGTAGTGCCCATTGCTGCGGCTGGAGGCAGCGGACAGTTGGGCGACAGCAATGAAGATATGCTAGGGACATCCGCCGATATCATTCTCGCAGCCATGCAATCCGTTGCTGGGCCAGACGGAGTCCTGGTGCTGTTCGACATAGGCAGCGCGTTGCTATCCGCTGAGATGGCTCTTGAACTGCTTGATGAGCAGCAGCGCGCAAATGTTATGTTGACCTATGCCCCACTGGTAGAAGGAACCATCGCCGCCGCTGTAGAAGCTTCTTTAGGGCGCTCACTCACGGATGTGAAACGGGCGGCGGAGCAGACGGCACACGTCGAGCAACTCAGAAAACTGAAACCGATAACACAGGACGAGACCAGACCGGAGCAGACAGAAGAGTCTGAGACAATACCTATGCTGGGCGAGGTACATGAGATTAGTCTAACACTGCACAATCCTGCAGGGCTGCATATGCGACCAGCCAGCT
>JAFATZ010000172.1 GCA_019243675.1 Ktedonobacteraceae bacterium
GTGGCTAGGTTATTTTTGACACGATGGTGTAGCTCGCGCAAGAGCACCGACTTTAATTCAAGCCCACGCCGCGTCTCTTCATACAAGCGAGCGTTTTCGATGGCAATAGCAGCTTCATTGGCGAAGGTAATCACAAGTTGTGTCTGCTCCGGGCTGATCATGTGGCGATGACTGCTGTAGATGCAGATACAGCCCAGAATCTTTTGTTTGGCCTGCAAGGGCACACACAGTACTGAATGAATTTCGTCGGAGATGAACGGATCATCGTGAAGAATGCAGTGTTCATCGGCATGGAAGCAATCCATAGCTATACTCGCCCTACCAGTCTGCACGGCTCGCCCAGCGCAGCAATGACCGACGTTGAGATGCATATTATGTGTCATAGTGCTATTCATGCCATGATGTGCCAGCAAGTGCAGGCATTGATTCTTGGGATCAAGCTCGAAGATGCAAGAGCGGTCAGCGCTGGAGAGATGGACGGCTTGAGTAGTGATGATCTGCAGTACCTCGTCTAGATTGAGCGTAGAGGCGATGATCGATGAAACGCGGTGGATTGTCGCCAGTTCATGAACCTTACGGCGTAGTTGCTCATCTGTTTGTTCGTAGAGCCGTCCATTTTCAATGTTGAAAGCAATAATACCGGCAACAACTTCAACAAAGTTCATTTCATCGACGGTAAAATCGCGCAGTTCGCAGGATTGTACACTAATAACCCCGATCAGCCGCTCGGCATTGCCGAAGAAAATGATCGGGACTGCCATCAGCCCGTGATAGTCGCTGTGGTAGGAATGCGCCTCCATCGCGAAGTTTGTGTGAGTAAGCGCGTCTTGCACGAGCAAAGGGCGACCTTTGTCCGCAACCCAACCGCTGTAGCCTTCACCCAGACGTAACATAAAATGTATACCGCCAAGGGGGCGTGGGCCATTTGTAGCGCGTAAAGTAAGAACTCGCTGTAACTCGTCATAAAAAAAAATTGAGCAGAGGTCAACGTGCAATTCCTCAGCAGTGATCTGCGCTGTGACCTCCAGCATCTGATCTAGGTCCATCGTGGAATTGCTTACGCCATTGACACGTTGTAGCGCCAATATGCGCCGCTCTAACTGCTGAGCACGACGCTCACGCGTCATCACAACTTGCTCGATAGTAGCTTGATAGCCGCGCGTAAGAGTAAGTACACTCTCGGACTGTATACGATAGAGGCGCGCTACGGCTTCATTGAGCAGAGAGGGTTGCTGTTGGAAAATTTCTGTCAGCTCGTCTACAAGGGCATTAATATAATCTTGCAGGCCACTCAGGCGCACGTCAAGTTTCCCGCCTTGCTCTGCAAGCCAGCGCCCTGACTGCTCAAAACGAGACGAAAGCGCATGGTCATTGTTACGGATGAGCGCGTCGAGGAGTAACCACGCATCACTACCTTCCTCCGGCCCAGAGCTATCGCCTGAGACCTGCTGGAGGCAAACCCTCAATCGTGTTATGTGACGAGCCAGCTCCTGCTCTACATCTGCACTCTGTGTCACTTTTTTTCCACCGACCAGATCATTTGTGTAGTGGTAACTTCACCACATCCTTTTCTACATATGTATATTGTAGCTAGGTGGTAGAAAAGTGTCAAGAGAGACTCTACAGAGTGAGCAGAAAAGAGCTAGGCCGCATTACCGCAATTGCGGAAGATTGCCACAACCTTGCCTTGCACCTGCCATTCCCGATCCCAGACGCTCTTCGGGATTAAAATTGGCTCTAATTCTGAATTGGCGGGTTGTAAGCGGACACGATCATGCTCCTTCTCCTGGAAGAACCGCTTGAGTGTTGCACTTCCACTTACGCCTTCCTGCATGTGAACTGCGACAACAATATCGCCATTCTGACAGGTTATCTGTGGCTTAATAACCACATAGTCGCCATCGCAGATATGATCCTCGATCATAGAGCGACCTTTCACAATTAAAGCATAAGTCGTATCGGGATCAAGCAAGCTAGGGCCAACATCAATAGTGTCCTCCGCTTCGGAGAAAATATCGAGTGGCTGACCAGCAGCGATATATCCCTTTACAGGAACTCCTTGTGGCTTAGAGGGTCTGGTGAGCTTGATGCCTCGGCTCTTTTTTTCTTGACGGGAAATCCACCCTTTTTTCTGCAGCATGCTGAGATGATAATCAACATGACCGGTGCTGGCAATATTCATTGCGCGGCCAATCTCGCGGTTCGTTGGGGGCATCCCCTCGCCCTTGATGTACTTCTCTATAAAGTCGTACATCTTGCGTTGTATTTCGCTGGTTTGCTCGAATGGCATAGAACGTTTTCCCTGGCCTTTCTGAACGCTTCTTTGCAGACCGCCCTAGGCGGGGCTTGCCCCCCGCCCGTACTAGAACGGCTATTCGAGTTAATGATACCATAACAGCATAGTCAATACAAGCCTTTTCTCGAACGAATTTTCGGATTTGGGGGCTTGGAATAATGGGACAATTTTGCTATATTCCATATAAGAAAAGTGGACTAAAAGCAAGTAGTTCGATGGAAATAACATTTTCCGCGAGAGCTTCTATTTACACCTGACAGATAGGAGGTGTACAATGATGCAGTTAGATATTCAATGGACGTCGGCCATGAAAGAGAGAGGCAAGATAACATGGTTGAGATGACAGTTGAGAGTGTGCGCATGAATCTGGCTACGCAACAGCGAGTAGTTATATTGAAAGCAACAAAACAAGAACGCTACCTGTTTATCTGGATAGCACATCCAGAGGCATATGCCATTGCCGTCGAACTTCAGGGGGCAACCTCTCCCCGCCCACAAACACATGATCTGCTCAAAAATGTGATCAGCGAATTGGGTGCCAAATTTGTGAGCATCATCATCTCTGACTTGATTGATGAGGTTTTTTATGCTCGTATAGTGCTTGATGTCGATGGCCGACACGTTGAGATTGATTCGCGCCCCAGTGACGCTATCGCTCTTGCCGTTCGCGCCAGGACCCCAATCTTCGTTGATGAAAGCGTTCTTGAACGTGCAGGCATGACCTTGGAACAGAATGAGGATCAGCCGCAGCGGTCAAAAGTGGAGCAGAGGCGAGAGATAGTGGACAATCTTGATGCTTACCGCGACTTTATCAATAGCCTGGATGTGCTAGACGAATTCGGACAAGATTAGAGAGAATACAATCGCATGACACAGATCGACAACCGTTTGCCAGAGCAACAAAGCAAGGCGTCAGCAAAAACGCCGCGCTTGCGTTTTGCTCCTAGTCCTACTGGCTTCCAGCATATTGGAGGCTTTCGCACTGCTCTCTTCAGTTGGCTCTATGTACGCCATTGCGCGGGTCAATTCATTCTACGTATAGAAGATACTGACACAGCACGCACGGTAGAGGGCGCGGTTGACGATCTTATTGCAGGCATGAACTGGCTGGGTATGGACATCGATGAAGGGCCTATCATTGGTGGACCTTATGGGCCATACTATCAGACGCAGCGCAAGGCACTCTACCAGCAGTATGCCAATCAACTGATTGAGTCGGGTCATGCCTACCGTTGCTATTGCACCCCTCAACGGCTAGAAGAGATGCGTAAGGAGCAAGAAGCGCGTAGCATGCCTCCACGCTATGATCGCCGCTGCCGCTTTCTTACTGCCCAGGAACGTGCCGATAATGAGGCACGTAGCACGCCCTGGGTTGTGCGTTTCGCTATGCCACTTGAAGGTGAGACAGTCGTTCATGATGAACTTCACGGTGATATGGTCTTTAAAAATATCGACATCGACGATACCGTGATTCTTAAATCAAATGGTCTGGCTCCCTACCATCTCGCTCACCTCGTCGACGACCATTTCATGGGCATTACCCATGTGTTGCGTGGTGAGGAGTGGATCTCTAGTGCGCCCAGGCACGTGCAGATCTACAAGGCGCTGGGATGGGAGTTACCGCTCTTCTATCATGTTCCCAATATCCTGGGTACAGACAAGAAGAAGCTCAGTAAGCGCCGTGGAGCACCAGCCTGGTCAGATTTCCAACGCGAAGGTTACTTACCAGAGGCAGTTCTCAACTTTCTGGCTTTGCTTGGTTGGTCATACGACGACAAGACAGAACTTTTCACACGTGAGGACTTAATCCGTGTCTTCACGTTGGAACGTGTAGGCATTTCCGCTGGCATCTACGACCCCGATAAGCTGCTCTGGATGAACGGAGTCTACATTCGCCGTTTGCCCATTGACGAGTTGACACGCCGTACCCTTCCCTATCTGGAGCGCTCACAGGCTGAGGGAGGGCTTCCCGATAGCGTTCAGCGCCCACTCGATTATGAATACACATTGCGTGTGCTTCAGTTAGAGCAGGAGCGCTTAAAAACGCTTGGTGAAGCAGCGCAGAAGGATGCGTTTTTCTACGTGGATACGCTCACCTATGATACTGCCCTACTCATCCAGAAGGGGATGAATGCCGCCAGCACACAGTACGGCTTACAGAGCGCACTTGATCTGCTCACAACCATACAGCCATGGGAACATGCTGCGATGGAGCCGCCAATGCGAACATTAGCCTCCACGCTTGGCCTGAAAACAGGTCAATTGTTTGGCTCCATTCGTACGGCGGTCAGTGGAAGCACCGCGACACCGCCTCTCTTCCAGATGATGGAGGTACTGGGACGTGAGCGCAGCATGACACGTATTGAGCAGGCCATAGAGCGGTTAGCTCAGATTGACCACTAAATGGCTTCGTTGGTAGAACCTTCTGGCGCTCCTCGCAACACAGTAGCCGATACATGGCGCTGGATGAAACCCGATCTCTTATGGCGCATCATTCCACTCACGATACTGCCTCTCCTCTATAGTGCCTTCTTTCATCTGCCGCTCTCTTTTCTCGGATTGGCACTCTCCAATGTGCCACAGCAACTCTCTATTGGCATCATCGTTGGGATCGTTATGGCACTATTCGCCGCTCTCTACCGTGTACATATTGTTGGCCCCTGGTTTCGCCGACCGACCTTCAATGATCATCTGCTGCAAAGTGTTTTCTATGTGCTTATCAATGGGCCAGTGGAAGAACTGTTCTTTCGCGGTTTTCTGCTGGCAGCAGTGACACAATGGACAGGCTGGCTCGGCTGGGGATGTCTGGTCAGCATCGCTACCTATACGCTTTATCACCGCTTAGGCAAATGGAACTGGCGCAGTGTCTTCGGCGTGTGCTTAGCTGGTCTCGTTTTTACTTTGGTCTACATAACACAATCTGGGCCACGTTCACTCCTGGCAGTTTCTATTGTGCATAGCTTGACAACCAGCGGTTTTCTCAACGGGGGAGACGAGGTTCTCTACTGGTGTTGGAAACGGAGAAAATGCGTGCAGCCACCTGCAGTGAACCATTGAAACTCAGTCCTATCCCGTTACCTTCCACTGTCTCGTTCGTCGCAATATTGAATGGTTCAGTAATCGCATCTCCTTTGAGTGAGGACTTTTAGACCGCCTTGGAGTCTTTGAACAGTATGTACAACCCTAGTATCGTCAAATCGGGACAGGTAGTGCGCGGTTTTTCATTGCAGAGCATTTTTGTACAGATGCGCTCACACATGGCAAATGTGTTTGGTTTGCTTGGTGCCGTAGGTGCCATTTTTTGCTTACTGGTACTACCTGCACCCTGGGATATCCGCATTCCATTGTATCTCACAGTAGCAATCTGGACGGTCTTGCGTCCAAGGGTTGCGCTCTATCTCTTACCCATTGCTGTACCGTGGGGTTCTCTGGACACTATAGATGTGATTGGGCTAAATTTGACGAGTTCGGATATTTTGGTCGCACTGTTTGCCGCTAGCTGGCTTGCAAGCTTCGTTCTGCGCTCATCTGCTTCAAAAACTCATTTACTTCTCGGTCCACTAGACCGTGCTACGCTGAAGGAGAGCATTCCTAGATATCTCATCTTTGCACTGTTGTTGCTCTTACTAGCAATGCTCGTTTCAATGACCGACACATTTAGTGTACAGTCAAGCCTCAAAGAGATCATTAAGTGGCTAGAGTTTTTGGTAGTAGTGTTGGTGGGCACACAATATCTACACACGCGCCGCCAGATCTGGACGCTTGTGGCTATTCTCTTTCTTGCCGCTATCTCGCAGGCATGCTATGGCTACATTCAATACTTTTTGAACTTGGGACCACAAGCATTTGTACGCGATGCCAGCCTGCGTGTCTACGGCACTTTTGGTCAGCCCAATCCTTTCGCTGGCTATATCAACATGACGCTCACGGTAGCTATAGCGCTTATGTTGCTTGCAAAAGATTGGGCAACACGCATACTAGCAGGGGCAACAACACTGCTGCTAGGCATTGCGGAATATCTCTCACAATCGCGAGGAGGGGAGATTGC
>JAFATZ010000209.1 GCA_019243675.1 Ktedonobacteraceae bacterium
TCACGGACAAACGCAAAACCATCAATTAGGCACGATACACTGGTTCGTATGTTTTCTTACTCAGAAATAAAAGGCGTTGCTGAGAGGATTTGAACCTCCGGCCTTCTCCTCCGCAGGGAGACGCTCTATCCACTGAGCTACAGCAACATGACTGACTAGGAGTATATCAAACACCTACTCGTCTGTCAAGTAGACTAAAATAAATTGTTGTGTTTTTACACTCTTTCAGGATGCAAAAACACAACAATTTATTTAGACCATGCCCAGTTCCCATTTGGCATCTTCAGTCATGCGCTCAGGTGACCAAGGTGGATCGAAAGTCAAATCCACCTTGCAACTCTTCACATTCTCAACCTCGCTGACACGCATCTCAACTTCAGAGACCAGATCACCCGCCACAGGGCAGCCCATCGCCGTCAAGGTCATCGTGATATGAACATTGTCCACTTCCTCATCGATATCGACATCATAGATCAGGCCCAGGTCAACGATATTAACGGGAATTTCGGGGTCATAGCATTCGCGAAGTGCATCCATCACTTCTTCTTGATTAATCTGTGCCATTACATTCCTCTGCGTAACGCGCTATTCTTACTAGCATACTCTTTTCTAAATATAGCCTACGACAACGCCTTTTGTCAAAAAGAAAAATGGTCATATCCTAAAACACCTCTTCAGTGTCGTATATCTTGTGTATGGAGCATAGTATGAACGATTGGTATGCTTCATATATGAGATTACTGTGAAATATGAATCACGAGGCTCATCGAGTCCTCTAAGGAAGGTTGTTCAATAATGGACAGTATCGGTTATGTCTACGTGCATAACAACCCTGCTGGTCCCAACTGTGTATCAATCTTGAGTCGATATAGCAATGGTACGCTCACTCCTGTCGGTACGACCGTCATCGGTGGTCAAGGGACTGGACAGTTTGTCGATACACAAGGTTCTCTGATTCTCGATGCCAATAGGGATCGGCTTTTCTGTGTTGATGAAGGCAGTAACCAAATTTCGGTGGTAGCTATCGAACCTCATGGTGTGCTCAAGGCGCTTAGCGTATCTAGTTCGAGTGGTGTACGTCCTCTAAGTATCTGCTACAGCCGTGGTCGCGTCTACGTGGTCAATCAGGGTGATGCTAACCACGCAGCGAACGTTGCAGGTTTCTCGATGCATTCCGATGGCACATTAAAGCCCATCCCCGGTTCAACACAACCCCTGAGTGCTGCCCAACCGGACCCAGGCCAGGTGCAAGTTGACCCCGATGGTGACCAATTGATTGTTACCGAGAAGGGTACCAGCAAGATCACCAGCTATACTATCCATGCTGATGGCAGTCTCAGTAGCCCTACTTTTACTCCTTCGGCTGGGACGACACCTTTCGGTTTTGCCTTTAGCCCGAAAGACCGTTCTCTCTTCGTCGTCTCTGACGCTGGCACTGGAGCAGCTACCTCCTATAGGCTGGAAGGTGGCAACATCTCTGTTGTGAGTGGGCCAGTGGGGAGTCCACAGACTAGGGCTGCTTGCTGGGTGGCAATCACCAAAGACGGTCAGTATGTCTATACCGGCAACGCGGGCAGTAATACCATCGCAACGTATAACATCGGAACGGATGGCAAACTGACTTTGCAGTCGTCTATCGGTAATAACGCCTCAAGCGGTTTTGCTACCGAAATAGTTCTCACACCTGACAATCGCTACCTCTACATCCTGGGTGCTACCTTTGGTTCTAGCCCGGTTAGTTTGGGTGCCTTCCGAGTGCAAAGTGACGGAAGTCTTATGGCTATCGGACTCACAGGCATCTCTCTACCATCGAGTAGTTCAGGTATTGCCGTGATCTAAAGATGGGTGTCTACAAAGTGTGTTCTACAGTGCGCTCCCTTCGGGGGCACAAGTAAAGCAATATACGGGGACTGGAAGTTATGCACAACTTCCAGTCCCCGTAGCCTACTCAAGCGCTATCGTCCCTCACAATCCTGGTGGACTCTTTCACCCCCAAGCCTGTCCCCTCCGGCAATACCAATTTCCCCTGCTCAACCTTAACGCCCTCGTAGGGATCATCATCAATCAGTAAATTTCCATCCAGATCGGCGTAATCCACTAGAGGTGTCAGGTGTGCAGCAGCAGTAATTGCCAACGAACTCTCGATCATACAGCCCAACATGACACGCAGATGATGTACACGTGCTGCGTGTATCATCTTGAGAACATTACTGATTCCTTTATTCTTCATTAACTTGAGGTTAACACCATCCACACAGTCACTTACCCTGGCAATATTGTGGAGAGTGACACAGCTTTCATCGGCAAAAATGGGCAGCGACACATTGTCGCGCACCAACTTCAGACCTGCAAGGTCGTGAGCTGGGACGGGCTGCTCGACAAACTCGATGTTGTATGGCTCGAAGGCGTTAATATTTTTGATAGCCTCTTTCGCTGTCCAGCCCGTATTGGCATCAACGCGCAGCGTTGCCGACGAAACCTCGCGGATGGCTTTGAGAATCTCGACGTCGTTTCTCGTGCCGACCTTAATCTTGAGGATGGGGTAATCTTTCGCCAGGAGTGCTTTTTTCGCCATCTCTGCCGGTGTGTCGAGGCTAATGGTGAATGAGGTGTGCGGTGTACGCGTTGGGTTCAGCCCCAGTAGTCTGTACAGCGGTACACCGAGTATCTTGCCCATCAGGTCATAGAGGGCCATGTCTACGGCAGCCTTCGCAGCAGAGTTCAGGTCGACAATCTTATCTAAGCGCTGCAGTATATCCTCAATGAGAAAAGGATCGTCACCAAGGCTGCTTGTAAACAGAGCGAGACAAGCTAGTACTGTCTCTGTAGTTTCCCCATAATATCGCGAAGGTGTAGCCTCGCCATAGCCAGTAAACTCGTTATGAGTGACCTGGACAATGACGTTCGGCGCTATGTACTGGGCATCACGCGACGAGATGCGAAACGGAGTAGTAAGTTTAAGATTGAGCACTTTGGCGTCGAGATGCATACGAAATTCACCTGACTCTGTACTATCTTTATCTGACTTCCTGCTATATGGTCTGGAACGTGGTGTTAAGCGCGTCCATCAACGTAGCAGTGCCGAAACGCCATACATCGGTAGCTGGAAGCCCCGTCTCATCTTCGGCATGCTTGATAGCAGAGCGTGCCTCTTGCTCGCTTAACCCCAGCGTCACGAGCGACAACCCAACCACCTTACTGCCGAGGTCAGAGCACAACCAATGTATGGCTTCTTCATTCATTTCTATGAGACGATTGAGCGAAGGTAGCGGACAATGCTCATAGCCTTCAATGGTGGTAGCGCCTGCTTTGTGACAGAAGATCATTGCATCTGGCATGCAGCCGTGGATAAGGCCAAGTGTGACGGCTGCATATCCTGGATGGTTGAGAGCGCCCTGTCCTTCCACAAAGACCCAATCGTACTTGTCTGTGAATTCAAGTACCATCTCTTCGACCATACCTGCTACGAAGTCGCTAATAATGCGATCTACAGGTAGTCCACTCCCGGAAATCATGATGCCCGTCTGTCCTGTAGCAACGAAAGCACTATGTAGCCCACGATTACATGCCTCTTGATTCAGCTCCAAGGCTGTAGACATTTTTCCTGTAGCACAATCCGAGCCTACCATGAGCACAGTATGGCTACCCAGACGATGTGGAATAAATTGCGCAACGCGGTTCTTCTCGGGTGGTCGGCGCACGTCCCAGATTGTGACTCCGCGCCGCTTAGCCGCTGCTCGCAACTCTGCATCGTCCGCAAGAAAGACATGCAATCCGCTCACAATATCCAATCCAGCGTTGATCGCTGTCAGCAGTTGTCCACGCCACGCCTCAGGCAATCCTCCACCGATGGGCGCGATGCCTATCAATAGCATATCCGGCTGATACATTAGTGCCTCATAGATATCGCGCACAACCGATATGCCCTTGCCAAACTCCGCTCCTAATGCCTGAGCGACATCCATCCCTGCCTTCGTACTATCGATGACCGCAACTACTGTATCCTTGCTGTAACGGATAATACCCGTCGCTGTCTTGCCATAGTGCCACTCAAAGGCACCTTCTGCTAATATCGCGATTCGTCGCATGGGCAGCACCTTCTCTCTGCTGTTGATGGCGTACAGTTGCATTATATCAAAAATAGATGGACGTCAAACATAGACTCTTTTGCTCATTCGTGCTATCATAGCGTTACTGTGCAGTGTGACATGTAAGAAAGGGTGTTAACGCTACATGCAATTCAACCTCTATCATTGGCTCTTTGATGATCCATATACTGCAACGGGAACTGGCACGCCAGAGGTATTTCACTTTGTAGTGCCCTGGCTCATCTTCTGCTGCGCTGGCTTACTGCTCGCTTTCTACTATTCCGTAGAGGGGCGCAAGCGCTTTTTCAAGCAGAAACCATTGATTAAATATATGCTCGACCGCTACCTGGGGTGGCTCGCTATCATCTGTTTTATTGGTCTGCCGTTGATCTTTTCGCGTGTGTTCCTCGACGCCTACTTCTTTGCATGGCGTGCCTGGCGCTATCTCTGGCTGTTAGGCCTGCTAGCGTGGGCCGTCACCTGGATTGTCTACCTCGTACGCAAATATCCACAGGAGCGCGCAAACTATCTGGCATATCAGAATCGCCAGAAGTACATGCCCAAAGAAAAACGCAAAGCCAGAGCAGCATCTCGCTAAGGATGTGTATGTGTTTCCGGTAGCTGGCATTATCCTCGCGGGAGGGCGCAGCAAGCGCATGGGCAAAGACAAAGCCCTGTTGCCGCTGCCCCAAAATGAACGAGTAACATTTGTCGCACACCTCGCCTCACTGCTTAGCGCTTATTGCAGCGAGGTCATTCTTGTCGTCCGCGATGTGGACTCTGCTGCACAGTACGCACTCTCTGGGGTGCGCATTGTAACCGATCAGGTCCCTGACATCGGCCCATTGATGGCAGTATATAGTGGTCTCAGCGCGACACACGCCTCCCATGCGCTCATCACGGCAGTGGATATGCCCTTTGTGCAACCAGCGCTGATCTCGTTCCTGCTCTCTCAGCCACTGGACGATGCTCTCGTAATTCCTATAGTCAGAGACATCCCTCAAGTATTATTGGCCATCTACCCGCGCGTTGTGCTACCTCTAGTTGAGGAACTGCTGCGAGTCGGAAGACGCGATCCCCGCTCATTGCTAGCTGTGTCGCATGTCCGCTACATAGAGGAAGCGCAATTGCGCCAGGTGGATGCGCAACTGCGCTCGTTTGTGAACATGAACACGCCGCAAGAGTACCTTTCTGAGTACTAGCTTGGCTGCTTTGCTAGCCTGATAGCAGCAAAGGCATGGTATAATCTGCTCAAAATAATTTTCAAGGGGATGGCCGGACGGATACCCCCTCAAGGATAGTAGCGCATGTTCACTCTCAGCGACATTATGCAGGCAAACGAAGGTAAGTTTCGCATACAGAGCAGTTTGCCCCTTGAACCGAAACTGCTTTTCCAGGCAGCGCATCATGATAGCCGTCAGATAGAAGCGGGAGACCTATTTGTGGCGCTCAAAGGAGCAAGAGTGGATGGGCATAGCTTTTTATCGGCAGTGGCACGCGCTGGAGCTTTGGGTGCTTTGTGTACGGAGCCTTCAAGCGATGTACCTGAGCAATTTGTGCAGATCATTGTTCCCAGTGTTGTTGAAGCCCTTCAGGCCACGGCGCGTGTGCGAGCGCAGCGCCAAAAGAATACGATTTTCATTGGTATTACTGGCAGTAATGGGAAGACGAGTACAAAAGATGCAGTGGCGGTAGTGTTGAGCCGCAGGGCAGCGACGCTCAAGACGCAGGCATCATACAATAATGAAATAGGCTATCCACTTACGTTACTGCGTTTAGAAGCCCAACATCGTTACGCGGTACTTGAAATGGGTGCCCAGTGGGTAGGCGAGTTGGCAGGGCTATGCCGTACGATTATGTGCCCCAACTGGGCTATTATCACCAACGTGGGTGCAGCTCACCTTGAGTTCTTTGGCTCACCCGAGCGCGTTCTACTTGCTAAAACGGAACTGGTACAGGCTCTCACGTCCGAAGGTATTGCTATCCTCAACTACGATGATGTCAACGTGCGTGCCATGAGTGCTAAGACATCGGCAAGAGTGTTGTACTACGGATGCGGTAAAGGGGCCGAGGTGCGTGCTCAAGATATCGGTGGTGATATCCTGTTTGGCCACAGCTTCACCTTGACCTATCATGGGCAGCGACAGCATATACAGCTTCGGCTTCCTAGCGAGCATGGCGTAACCATTGCACTGGCGGCAGCGGCGGCAGGCTGCGCGGCTGAGCTGCCACTGGACGAGATTGGCGTGGCACTGGAGCAACTGCGACCCACGAAGGGACGTGGCGAGATCAAGTCTGGTCCTCGTGGCAGTATCCTCATCGACGATAGCTACAATGCCAACCGCCAGTCTATTCTCGCCATTGCTAAGGCAATGCATGAGGCAAGGAACGTGGTGGGTGAGGCAAAGGGCATGATAAATCAGGCCCCTACAGGGCGGCGCTGGGCCGTACTAGGTGATATTTTCGAGTTAGGTGTGTATGCACAAGCAGAGCATTACGCCACAGGTGAGGCGCTTGCAGAGAAGGTAGATTATCTACTCGCTATCGGTGAGCAGGCTCGTTACTATGTCGAAGGAGCTATAGCCGCTGGCATGGCGCAGCAGCATATCTACTACTTCAGTGCCGACCCTGAGAACAAGACGCAGTTGGAAGAAGCTAAGCATGCTGCCGCCGATCTCCTCATGCAAGAGGTACGTAGTAGCGACCTCATCTTGCTCAAAGGTTCGCGCGGTATGCGTATGGAGACGATGCTAGACATGCTCACCTAGGAAGGACATCATCTACTATGCAGAAGAAGCTACGTATCGGCCTTGTCTTCGGAGGACGCTCAGGAGAGCACGAAGTTTCCATTGCCTCAGCGGCCTCTGTCATGGCGAACTTGGACCGCAACAGGTACGAAGTT
>JAFATZ010000292.1 GCA_019243675.1 Ktedonobacteraceae bacterium
TTCTCGCCAGTTGTACCATTTGCGCAACCACCTTTGCTCATACTGATATGTGCGCTCCAGCAGCTCATGTTCAATATTGTGCTGATCTATAATAGCCTTCACTCCCTGGGGCAACTGATAGCCTGCTACAAAGACACTCTCGAAGAGGACAGCATGGTAATGATGATGGGCTAGGAGCTGGTTGAGAACATGCTGTACCTCTAACCGTTCGTGTTGAGCCAAAAGATAGGATTTACCATAGAGCATATGTAATAACTGACCTATTCGTTTAGAACGAGGTTGAGGACGTACGATAAGTTGTATCTCTTGCGTAAAGTCTGCCAGATGAGATAGGTTGTCGCGCTCCTCGACACTATCAACCAGTGCTAGCAAAGAGACAGTATGTACGTATGCGAGCGCTTTTAAGAGATAATAGTTACGTGTGCTCGCTCCCCATGATGGATGTGGAAGGTGGGGACAGACCATAAGTAGTTTCATAAACAAGACGCTCCCTTCTCCCTGACAAGAACTGGTAATTTTAGTAGCAGACCAGCCAAAAGACCAAGAAAAATAACATTACGATACGCAAAAAGTTGGTAGTCAGCAAAAGCAACAACAATTTCCATACAGGTAATCGCCACGACGTAGATTGCGACCAATTGCAAGTAAGGGTCATGGCATTGACGCGCAGCTAAATAACCTTTTACGATGATAGAGCCAAAAAGGCACCCAAGTGCGGCAAATCCAACAATGCCCAAACGCATCCATACCCAATAAATAGTATTGTGCGGAATATAAAGATAGTTGGCGTCAAGCGACGAGATGTTGGGCAAAACAAGTGGCTCAAGAAACTGTCTGCCAAAGCCCCAACCGAGCAATGGACTTTTTTGTACTGTATACAGCAAATCGTAGTCCTCAGTAGCACGGTAGGCATTTGATTCAGCCGATACGCGGTCAGTAGTATCTGGGCAAAAGACCGAAACGATGGCATGTGCAGGTGCAGCGAACGGTCCGGTAAGCCCAGAACAGATGCTAATATAACTGGTGCTAAGCAAGATACAGCCACACATACCCAGTGCTAATGCTCGCCGAGAGTGTGGCTTACAAGAGAATGTAAGCGACCATGCAACGACACCACCAACGATAAGCGCAAGATAATCAGCACGCCGCTGGTTGACAACAAGCGCGATAAGAACAGATGGGAGAATCAGGAGCATGGTATAGAATTGGGAACGATAGCGGGAATGTAGACAAAAAAGTAGCAAAAGTAACAGCAGTCCCGCAAAGAAGAAAGATTCCTCGTGCGCCATAAGTTCATGATGGCCTTCAAGGTTACCATGAAGCACGAAAATGTAGAGGTAGAGCGCCTGCAACGACTTGATGCCAGCACTTGCAATCACGAGCCAGAAGAACGTGTAGACGTGATGCCGCGCGCTCACAAAGTTATAAGCCAGCAGGTACGACAGGAACAAATACCAGAACGGTCTCACTTCCACCACGATAATCTTCAAATTCCCACCATGTGCCAAGCCATGTACGATACCAATTGCAACACATACCAGGTAAAACAAGAAGACGAGAGACAGTCTGCCAAAGCGAAGTGGACTCTGACCGCGAGAGAGACGGTAACAGGCAATAAGAAGCAGCAGGAAAATAAACAGCAGTCCAATGGGGCGTTCGGGCATTCCCTGCAGAGGTAAGGGCCAATTGTAGACATTGAGCCGATCTGTACCTACAGGAGCAAACAGCGGTTCCTGTTCGATAAGAGTAGCGCAACCTGTCACAACGTAAAGGCCGAGTATTGGCCAGCGAACAAGAACAGTAGCAAACAACAGTAAAGATACAAAAATGATGAGCATAAAAAAGATGGTTACCCTCTTTCCACGTTACCACCACAACAGATATCTGACCACCCATGCAGATAATACCCTCTTTGTGTGAAGGATTGGTAGTGAATAAGTAGAATTTTGGTTAAAAATGAGTGATGCAAATGAAGAAATGATATTTATACAAGAAAACGTTCAGATAATTTCTACACAAGAAGTAAACAAGTACTATGATACTAGAGAAAAAGGAGCAAGTGTTATATAATCGGGGAAAAGGTGTGGAAAGGTAGAAGTGCATGAAGAAACTACGTAAAGTAATATTAATCAAGCTAGACCTATTACAGCAAAGTCAAGATGTACCGGCGGTGGTAGTAAAGCGTGTTGTGAACAATACCCTCATTTCTCTAGTGGGACAAATAGCAACCTCAGCAGCAACATTTCTGCTTACCCTCGTATATGGATATTTTCTCGGCGCTGCCAAATTCGGCGAGTTGTATGCTGCAATAACATTAGTACTATTGGTAGGCATTCCTATTGAATGTGGCTTCAACCAGCAGATCACGCGTGAAGTGGCGCAAAAGCCAGGTGAAGCGCTCCGCTATCTCAGCAACACACTGCTCATCAAAGGAACCTTGTGGCTTGTGCTTTACGGGATTATACTCCTACTTTCTTGGCTACTCGGATATCGTGGAGAAGAGCGTGTGCTGGTGATAATATGTGGATGCACATTGCTGAGCACGGCAATAACGAATACGTTCGCAGCAGTCCAGTATGCGCGTGGGCACGTAATCTTCTCGGTGACTGGAACAGTACTGGAAAAGGGGTTGAGCGCGCTCTTGGGCTTTCTTCTGCTCAGGAGCGGAGCAGGCGTGCAAGCGATGGCACTTGTGTTGCTCGGTTGTTCCGTCATAAATGGAGCATGGCAGGCGTGGTGGCTCTATCGAGAGGTGGGGCTTGGCTTTGTGCTCGAATGGGAGCATATCCGTAAGCTAGTGTCCACAAGCGTCCCGTTTTTGGTCTACGGAATGCTCAGCGTAGTTTATTATCGTATCGACACAGTGCTGCTCTCAATCATGACGAATGCTGCAACCGTCGGCTGGTACGGAAGTGCGTACCGCCTCTTTGACATGCTGGTGTTCTTGCCGACGCTGGTAATTTCCAATATTTTGTACCCAGTGTTCTCGAAGTATGCCACAACGTCCTCAGACAAGTTGAAGGTGGCAATGGAAAAAGCAACGAACTGCTTATTGATAAGTGGTATGCCTATTGCGACCGGATTACTGGTGGCTGCTCCTAGTATCGTGCGGGTACTCTATCCGCGTAGTGAGTTTATGCACGCGGTTCCTGTCCTACAAGCACTGACTCCCGGGCTGATCTGCCTCTATATGAATATGGTCTCAACAGCGATGCTGGTAAGTACGAGGCAGGAAAAGAAATTGGTGAGCATGGCTGCCATTGCGTTGGTCTGGAATCTCTGCCTCAACCTGATAATCATTCCACGCTATCAGCACGTTGGTGCAGCGGTAGTAACGTCACTGACGGAGCTGCTCTTGCTCGCGATGAGTGCAGTGGCACTCCCACGTGCTCTGTGGCCACGAACGAGCATGCAGGTAGCATGGAAAGCGGTGCTGGCAAGCCTCATCATGGCACTGGTAATCTGGCCGCTACGAGCCTCGTCAATGGTAGTGATGATAGCAGCGGCGCTCCCAGTCTATGTGGGAGCGGCGACGCTACTGGGCACGATAGCGCACGAAGATATGGCGGCACTCTATGGCACAGTGGTGCGCAAAAGCTGAGCGTGGCCGCAGTTGCTGTGTCTTTTTTGCAACCGTCACCATCTGTTCTTAACCAATGCTAAACCAAAAATCTCATCAATTTCCTATAATGATGAGCTATACTAGAAGAAAGCGAGGAGGTGTGGGAGGGTATAATAATCTCGCAATATGGAGGAAGGCTATGGCGATTCTGACGGTACCTAATCCTAATCTGGAAAAGATCGCTATTGACTCAAACTATAAGCGCGCCAAACGGGTACTTGATCTGGCGATTACGTTATTACTGCTAGTGCCCCTCTGTCTGGTCTGTGTGATGGTCGCGGTGATGATACGATTGGACTCAAAAGGTGCTATCTTCTATCGTCAAAAGCGTGTGGGACTGGATGGGAAGGAGTTCTATATGTACAAGTTCCGCTCCATGGTGGAGCACTGTGATGATGCAGTGCATCGTGCGGCTATTACAAAGTTTATGAGTGGAGAGAAGCTGAGCACGTACAAGAACGTGAACGATCCTCGTATCACGAGAGTGGGTCGGTTTATACGCAAGACGAGTCTAGATGAGTTGCCACAGTTCCTCAATGTAGTGCGTGGTGAAATGTCGCTGGTGGGTCCGCGTCCACCGCTACCCTACGAGGTAGAGCACTACCGCCCACAAGATTGGCTACGCCTGTCAGGCAAACCTGGACTAACAGGTGGCTGGCAGGTATATGGACGGAGCCAAGTACCCTTTGAGGAGATGGTGCAGATGGATATTGCCTACCTGCGACGCCAGTCTATTTGGGAGGATCTCAAGCTCATCCTACTGACGATACCCGTGATGATTCAGGGACGGGGAGGAGCATAAGAGAACCTATACCGTCCCCTGCTTGGAAGAGAAACGCGTCACGAGGCGCTCTGCGTAATCGCTGATCACCGGAAGTTTCACTCGGATGCCCCGGTAGGAGCAGAACAGGAGCAAGAGCCAGAGCAAAAATGCCAAGGCGACTACGACGGTGAGGGCAAACGTAAGAAGAGGACTCAGCAGAGCTCCAACAATGGGAATAAAGCTGACGAGCCGCAGCAGTACATAGACGATGGTGACGCTCCCGAAGAGGATGAACGATTGGGCTGCGCTGAAGCGGACAAAGCGGTTCTTTCGTTCGAGCAAGAAGAACACCAACCCAC
Source organism: Ktedonobacteraceae bacterium (assembly GCA_019243675.1). GTDB lineage: Bacteria > Chloroflexota > Ktedonobacteria > Ktedonobacterales > Ktedonobacteraceae > JAFATZ01. Next base: position 4,745 of record JAFATZ010000292.1, read on the forward strand.
TGATTGGGCCGAGAGCATAGCTGAAGAGTGCAGCTTTCCTAGCAGGCATCCCTGTTGAAGTGGGTGCAGAGGCATCGGTAGGCGTCTGAGCAGAGCGCGGTTGATAGAAGCTATACTGTTGTTGGCCCGCTTGACTGTATGTCTGAGATGGTTGAGAGTCCGTTGTACGCTGTTGCTGTTGTTGATAATATCCTTGATAACCCTGAGAGCCACTGTGCTGATGCTCAGAGGCGGAGGTCTGGTGAGATGACGGCGTAGAGCCAGTATAACCACCATAGTGAGGTGATTGGTTAGTATCCTGGTTAGTATTCATAGAAGTGCTCTCTTTCTGAGAAGATTGGTACATCTATTATTACGAGGGTGAGAGGGAAAAGTTGAATCTGACTAACATTGTCCGTCGCTGCACCACCACTCCCATACATTGATGGTTTCCGTAGCACCCATCGGACCAGGAGCATAGTTGTGGGCTCGTGCCTTAGCGATTCCTAGGTCGAGCGGGCCATAGAGAACGATGAAGGGGAATTGAGTCAATTCGATATCGTGAATCTGGTTGAACGCTTGCTGACGAACAGCAGGATCAGCAGTCGAGAGTTCTTTTTTGAGTAAGGTATCCATGTGTGGATCGCAGTAGAAGTTCCAGTTCTCTCCATCGGGTGGTCGCTGATCGCAAGCCAGAAGTGAGGAATCATTTGGGTCGTAAGTGTACGAATCCTCAAACTCTGCAATATCGTGCTTGCCTCCACTCAAGAACGGCGTATAGAAGGTAATCGCCGGATAGTTCTGCACATCAAGCTTGATACCAATATCCTTGAGGTTGGAGCGGATAAGTGCTTCATCCTGCAAAGCCCACGATTCCTCAGTACTGGTCGAATAGGTGAATTCCAAGCGTTGTCCTTGTTTAGAGCGTACCTTATCGCTACCCATAATCCAGCCGTCCTGCTCCAACAGGGCATTGGCGGCAGCAGGATCAAATTTCGGGCACGGCATATTGGGCTGGTAACCAGGATGTAGCGCCTGACCGTGGTCGGTACAAAGTGGGACAGCTTGTCCCAACTGCACGGTTTTAATCAGTGCTTGGTAGTCAATAGCCATCGCTATCGCCTTGCGTACATCCAGATTCTCACCGAGAATAGGGTTATTCAAGTTAAAGATCATAATCTCGAAGTTGGAGGTATTGGGGTTGACGGCCAGATGGTAGTTGGACAGCTTCTTGTAAGTTGAGAGCTTGTTCAGGTCCAGAGACCAAGAGGAGGTGATGGAATCGGTTTGCAAATTTTTGAGAATGGTATTCTGATCACCTCCTGCTGTGAAGACAATTTTGTCGAGATAGGGTAGCCCCCGGGAGGTACGATAGTAGTGTGGGTTACGCACCACGGTATAGTGGTCACCCGGCATACTCTCGCTCATCATGAACGGACCACTCACTACCTGCGGGTTGAGGTTGTCCTTCGACCGCAAGATAGCATCGGGAGACATGCCTGCAAAGTGATGCTTGGGCAGATACGCAAGCAGACCGTCGGTCCAGAGCGAGAGGAAAGGGGCATAGGGCTGTGTAAGATGGTAGGTGATGGACAGTTTGTCCGAGGAAACATCTGCCGAGGCAATTAAATTATAGCCACTGGTGCTACCAGCGACAAACATGGGATTGGTCCACAACCTCCAGGTGAAATCGGCATCATCGGCGTTGAGCGGTTGACCATCAGACCACTGCAGATGAGGCAGCAGTTTGATCGTCCAGGTCTTGAGATCCTGGCTGATATCGCCGTTTTGCACAGTAGGCATTTCTGAGGCGATACCCAGTTGAATAGTTCCGTTGTAGCTTCCCACGAACGGCGGAGCATACAATGCCTGATCGACCAGTTCGGAGGAAGTTTGCACAGTGCCATTAGCAATGAGTGAGTCTGGATCACTGGCCAGGGCATCGATCCATGTGCCACCCCTGACTGGCTTACCATTTCCCGACTGATCATTTGGTGTGCCAAACGGAGCACAGCCGCCGAGCAGCAGGCTCAACACGCCCAAAAGGGAGATAGCAACTACTAGAAACTGAGCAGCTTTTTTAAATATCATACATAGATATTACGTCTCTTGAAATGAGTTTCTCACATAGCATATACGCGTCCCTCCGTACCAAGAAACGCCAGCCTGTTGAGAGCTTCCAAGGTGGGTTGCCAAACATAGAACTGAATGCTATACAATCATGATACAGACTATTTTCTTATGATCATGAGAGGACAACAAACAGCGCTATGAGTCAACACGACCATCATTGGAGCATCGACACACTTCTTGTACATGCAGGAGTACCAACAAACCGTCTAAGCGATGCAGTGGGGAGGGCAACTGTGCTTCCCATTCATGCTAGTACTACGTACCTGCACCCCAGTGCAGAAGCACTCGACCAAGCTTTCAGTGGTAGCACTCCTACCGGTGAGCGAACCTTTTTCTATGCACGGTACGGAAATCCCAATGCATCCGCCTTTGAGGAAAGCATGGCACAAGCCGAGAGTGGTATCGGTGCAGTCGCGTTTGGCTCTGGTATGGCCGCTATTCATGCAACGCTACTAGCAGCGGGCCTTACTACTAGAACGAAGATTCTGGCTTCACGCGATCTGTATGGGCCAACGACGGAGTTGTTGCGTACAGTCTTTGCGCCGATAGGGGTCGAAGTGGTACTGGCAGATCTATGCTGCAGTGCTGCAGCAGATGTGGTACGTAGAGAGCAGCCAGATGTTATCCTTGTAGAGACGATCTCGAATCCATTGGTGAAGGTTGTTGATCTGGATGCGATTAGTGCTGCTGCACAAGAAGTGGGAGCAGTAACTGTGGTAGACAGCACATTCACCACACCCTACCTCGTCAAACCTATTGAGCATGGTTTCGACCTAGTCGTACATAGTGCAACAAAATATATAGGGGGACATGGCGACAGCACAGCAGGCATCGCCATCAGTGCCAAGCGCACACTACTCGACCAGTTGCGTACATACGCGATACTACTAGGTGCCATGCTCAGCCCTTTTGAGTCTCATCTACTACTGCGTGGTCTGAGAACATTGTCGTTGCGCCTAGAACGCCAGTGTAATAACGCTGCTCAGGTTGCACTCTTCTTGCAGCAACACCCAGCAGTTGCCCA
>JAFATZ010000360.1 GCA_019243675.1 Ktedonobacteraceae bacterium
ACCACGAAAGTCGGCAACACTTGAAGACGCTCGGCCAACCCGTTCAGGGAGGTAGGCGTCTAGGGTGGGGTTGGTGATTGGGGTGAAGTCGTAACAAGGTAGCCGTACCGGAAGGTGCGGCTGGATCACCTCCTTTCTAGGGAGTCGTTTCCCCTTCGGGGGAACCATCCTCCTAGCTCGAATTCACTACTATAGTGAAATTTTTAACAAGCAAGTTTGTTACTGACAGGGAAAATGTTTGGATACTCAGGAGCCTTACCACTCTTCAGTTGTTCAAGAGGTGCTGCTGAAGTACCCTCAAGCATTATGGGCTTTTAGCTCAGGTGGTTAGAGCGCAGTCCTGATAAGACTGAGGTCCCTGGTTCGAGTCCAGGAAGGCCCACCCCGCAACGCGGGGACGTAGCTTAGTTGGAAGAGCGCCGCCTTTGCACGGCGGAGGTCAGGGGTTCGAATCCCCTCGTCTCCACCAAACTGCAAGAAAATGTCTGTATGTGCGGGTGGGGTGGTGACTATAGCGAAGGGGAAACACCCGTTCCCATCCCGAACACGGCAGTTAAGCCCTTCAGCTCTGACGATACTCTGGGGGTAGCCCCACGGGAAAATAGGACGTTGCCACTCCACCCGCCTATACAGGCATATCTTTATCTCGTAGCTTCTCGTAAGCTAGCCGCAATCCCTCAAGTGGCAAGTACTGATTGACATGTTGTATCTCTGGGATGAGGGGAGCCATAAGCTGAGCCAATCCTCCATGAGCAATGATCTTTATCTCACCATCTTCCTTTAGCCCCGCAATCTCTGCACGCAGGCGGCAAATGAGTCCTTGTACGAGGCCCACATGCCCATAGATGATACCCGATTGCATGTTTTCGATAGTATTTTTGCCCAATGCCGCTCGAGGTGGCTTCAAATCCACACCATAGAGACGGGAGGCTGAACTGCTCAAAGCCTCGGCTGAAATAACCAGCCCTGGGGCAATTGCACCACCTAGAAAATCCCCTTTAGAGGAAATGACATCGAAGGTTGTAGCCGTGCTGAACGCAACGATAATGGCAGGACCACCGTAAAGATGATGCGCTGCTAGAGAAGTAACAATACGGTCTGAGCCTAGTTCCCACGGATTGTCGATCAGCAAGTTCATACCAAGATCGCTCGTATAGCTGACGATAAGTGCCTCTTTAGTACAGTAACGCACGGCGAGTTCCTGAAAGATGGGCGTTAAGGGCGGTACGACGCTTGATATGATGATGTCTTTGATATCGCAGAAGCGGCAATCAACATGGCGCATTAAGTCACTCAGCAGCATAGCATATTCATCAGTTGTGCGCTGGCGCACAGTCGATATCACCCAGCGATGCTTCATGAGCTTACCTTCATAGATGCCACATTTGATATTGGTGTTACTGATGTCGATAGCCAGCAGCATACTTTAACTACTGCCTCACTTGTGTACAGCGCTCATATATTGTTTCAAAAGGGCTGCGATCATAAATGGGTCACCGTGTGAAGTATCGTCGACGACGATAACCTCTGTTTCAGTGCGTGTATCAATGAAGGCCAGGGAAGTGGGTGTACGCATGCGCCGACTACGTGGGCGCGAGCCAGATACCAGGCCTCGACCCAGAAAGAAACTTGCTGCATTCTTACCAGTTTCGGTAACCTGTTGCACAGTACTCTCTTGCGGCGGAGTACGATCAGGAGGTTGCTTGCCACGCACTGTGACGTAGCGTATATTTGCCAACGGCACATGAATAATCTTTTCGCCCTCTTGCTTCACAAAGTCGTCAAAAGTGATGACTATGAGGTAGTTATCGACTTGCAGTAGTCGTCGTACATCCACTATAACCGCCCATAGACTACCTATCCCAATAAACAGCATGATTGCCAGTAGTAGCGTTGTGAACAGAGCTGCTACTAGGCCATGCTGGTAGTTATGGGGAATAACGATGGGAACTATAAATGCCAAGAGACCGAAGCCTACGAACATACCAAAAATCCAGCTTGCAATGCCCCAGCCGACCTTGTCACGGAGCAGAGGTAACACGACCCAGCCGTCTGGAGGCTGCGGCTGCGCTTTGGCTCGTGCAATGATCTCTTCTGCTTGCATCTGATCCTCCTTATAGATGAAGGCACGCTCTGCTTGCTATCCATCCAGCTTATTATATCAGAAACGCATTACATGTAGTGAAGCGTCTCCATTCTAGTAGAAAAGGCACAAGAATCGACCTTGCCGCCGCATTGGTTTCTTTCACTCTGGCACTACCATTTCTGTCAGTAACGGAGTTGCTTGGGCATTTACCCTTCTTTGGGGCAATGTACGTGCTCTTCTTCTTGCCACCTCCATACATACAGAGGATCGATGCGGAGCTGTCTTATAAAAACTCCTTAAGGAGAGGCGATCATTCATCTCTCCTTAAGGGTGTGGAGAAAGTTTCTCCTGTCAACTAACTACGTCCGGCCTCATCTGCTTGCTTTGCCATCTCCTGTAGAAGTGCCAAG
>JAFATZ010000400.1 GCA_019243675.1 Ktedonobacteraceae bacterium
TCAGTGCGTCCAGAGGCATTGATGCTTCCTACATGTCCCAACTCGGCTTGCTGCTCACGCGTGCAGGACTCTACAACATTCGAACTGAGACCAAGATGGTTCCTGTGGGCACGTGGGGTGGGCGCATCGGGAATTTGCTGGCCCAAGATATGCTGGCAGGCTGGCCGAGCATGAGGCCACTGGCCCATGCGTTGTTGGGCGTTGCTCCTGAAGCGTTCGACGAAGTAATGAGTCAGCTTGAAATGGAATGGAATACCTATCAAACCAGCTACGAACTGTATTTTGCCTGTGGGCAAGTAGCAGAAAAGAGGTAGACTGTAGAGAGTATCTCCCCGATTCTTGCCGATTCCTTGCCGTATGCATGCTGACTTCTTGCCGATAACTTGACATATATATGCCAACCCCGATTTCTTGCTGATGATTTGATGCATATATGCTGATTCCTTGCCGATAACTTGACATATACATGCCGATTCCTCGCCGTGCCAGAAATAACCTCAATAACTATTGACATCCCATCTCAATTGATGTACAGTATTGATATGATGTATCGCTAGTAAGTGCCGCATAGTGGAACATACGGTATCTCGCGCTCATGTTGAACAACAACCCAAAAGGAGGAGGCTATGTCTCCATCTCGTGTAGCTTTCCCATCTATGCTCGTAAGTATTCTCTTATTGCTACTTCTTACTGCTTGTGGCACTAGTTCTCAGACTGCTACTCCTAGTAGTGGTGGCAAGACTATCGAGGTTGTCGCTGCAGAGAATTTCTGGGGCAGTATCGCCTCCCAGGTTGGCGGCAGCCACGTGCATGTCACCAGCATTATTGTTGACCCCAATGCTGACCCTCATAGCTATGAGCCGACGACGGCCAATGCGCGGACAGTAGCTGAAGCTCAGTATGTGATCTTTAACGGTGCTGGCTATGATCCCTGGATGGACAAGCTTTTGCAGGCAAATCCGGTGAGCGGACGCAAAGAATTGAATGTAGGCGATTTCAATGGTAAGCACGAGGGCGACAATCCACATATGTGGTACAACCCCGACTATGTGACTGCCGTGGCTAACAAAATCCGTGACGATTTGAAGGGCATCGATGTCGGTGATGCCAGTGATTTTGATCACTCGGCGCAGACTTTCCTGACAACTGGTCTACAGCAGTACCACACGCTCATCGCAAACATCAAAGCAAAATATAGTGGTACTCCGGTTGGAGCGACCGAAAGTATCTTTTCCTATCTTGCCCCTGCCTTAGGATTGAACCTGATTACGCCCTATTCCTATCTCAAAGCCGTTTCCGAGGGGCAAGACATCTCGGCTGCTGATGAAGCAACCGTCGAGCAGCAGATCACGCAGAAGCAGATAAAGGTCTTGATCTACAACTCACAGAATACGCCGAATAATATCCAGGCTCTTATCAACAAAGCCAAGGCCAACAACATTCCTGTGGCAACGATCACTGAGACGCTGACCCCCGCGACTGCTTCATTTCAGGATTGGCAATCGGCCCAATTACAAGGTATTCAAAATGCTCTCGCACAGGCCACGGGCAAGTAATCATTGGGGAGGCTGTTTGCCACCGAAAGGAGATGATGTTGTGATGCATGAATCGTCCTTTAGCTCCTTATCCACCGCTACCCCTGCCACCCTTGCTCCGGTCATCCAGGTGGAAGATGCAGCCGTTGACTTGGCAGGGCGTACCATTTGGCGAGAGGTTCGGCTGGCGGTCCAGGCGGGGGAGTTTCTCGCTATTCTCGGGCCTAATGGTGCAGGCAAGTCTACCCTGCTCAAAGCCATTCTTGGGCTGATTCCGCTCTCTGCTGGCAAGATCATCGTGCTAGGCCAGCCAGCACGGCGCGGTAATGCCGCCATCGGCTACGTTCCGCAACGGCGGCATTTTGAGTCCGATGTACATATAGGAGGACGCAGCATTGTTCGGCTTGGACTCGATGGCGGCAACTGGGGACTGCCCTTGCCATTTCTGCAACCTCGCAAGGCACGCGAAGCCTCAATGCGGGTCCAAGAGGCCATTGATCTTGTGGGAGCAACAGCGTATGCCGATCGGCCCATCGGTGAGCTTTCCGGTGGGGAGCAACAGCGCTTGCTGATCGCACAGGCGTTGGTAACACGACCACGCATTCTGGCTCTGGATGAACCTTTGGATAGTCTGGACCTGCGCAACCAGCAAGGTGTGGCGGGGGTGATCCGACAGATCAGCCGCGAGACGGGAGCAGCAGTGCTCCTGGTAGCCCACGATGTCAATCCCATCCTGGCTGCGGTTGATCGCGTCGTGTATATCGCACATGGACAGGTCGCAGTGGGGACACCGCAAGAGGTGATCACTACGGAGACGCTCTCACGCCTCTATAACACCCCTGTTGAGGTGCTGCGAGCAAGTGATGGACGTATCGTCGTAGTGGGGCAAGCGGAAGAGGAGGTAGACTCTCATGCTCATCGCCCTCGCTGACACGGTGTCGTTCTCCTGGGATGTGTTCGCGGATATCCAGATGCTACTGCACTATCATTTCATGCAAAATGCTTATCTTGCAGCAACACTCGTTGCTCTTGTCGCTGGTGTAATTGGCTACTTTATGGTGCTACGTGATCAGAGTTTCGCTGGTCACAGCCTTGCTAATGTAGGCTTTGCAGGAGCAACGGGAGCGGCTCTCTTCGGCATTACGCCCGTCGTGGGCCTCTTTCTTGCAGGCTTGCTTGCAGCAGTGGGCATCCAATCACTCAACCTTGCAGCACGCCAAAACCGTCAGAGCGACATCGCAGTGGGTGCCGTTTTTACCGCCTCACTTGCTCTTGGCTTTCTCTTTATTCATCTGTCCACGCAGGAGTACGCGGCTAATGTCTACAACGTGTTGTTTGGCAACGTTCTCGGTATTAGCGATGCTGACGTCAGAGTTATTGTCTGGTCAACGCTCCTGCTCATGGCAGTGTTGCTCTTTATTGCCCGACCATTACTCTTTGCCTCCATTGATCCCGATGTGGCAGCAGCGCACGGCGTGCCAGTACGTGTACTCTCTTTTGGCTACCTCGTCCTGTTAGCATTGGAGGTCGCCGTGGCAGTTCAGGTTGTGGGAGTCCTACTCATCTTTGCTCTCTTGGTTACTCCCGCTGCCATTGCACAGTACGTCACGACTCGTCCCGCCGTATCAGTCCTGTTGGCAGTAGCACTGGCTCTTCTCTTCACGTGGGTAGGGCTTGCTGTCGGCTACGTCACGCCGTATCCTGTCGGCTTTTTCATTACCACTTTCGCTTTTGCAACCTACGTGCTGGTGCGTGGTGGCCAGTTCGTGTGGGAGCGCACGATAAATCGAGGGGGCACGATACATCGTGCCCGTACAGCGATGGGAGGGAGCGTATGAGTGTCAGTATAGCAGGAGTGCTCCCTCCTTTCACGCCGAACCTCTGGCAGGATATCCAGGTGATGCTGCACTACGACTTTATGCGGCAGGCATTACTGGGTGGAACTATCTTGAGTATTGTCGCAGGACTGGTTGGTTACTTTGTGGTCCTCCGTCATCAGGCATTCGCGGGTGAGTCGCTTTCGGATGTGGCCTTTACTGGAGCACTGGGTGGAGCAGCTCTGGGTCTCAACCCCTTCAATGCCCTTATTGTCGCAACCGTTGTGGTTGCGTTAGTGATGGGGGTATTTGGTGAGCGTTTGCGGGGACGAGATGTGGCGATTGGAACTGTACTGGCTTGGGTGCTTGGATTAGGGGCGTTCTTCCTGAGCCTGTTCACTGCGAATGTTAGCGGTACAGGGACTGGCATTTCGGGCGTAAGCGTGTTGTTTGGCAACATCCTAGGCATATCCACGGGGCAAATAGGCACTATCGCGCTCATTAGCGGTCTGGCAATCCTCGCCCTCTTGCTCATCTCGCGCCCGCTACTCTTTGCATCACTCGACCCCGATGTGGCAGCAGCCCGTGGCATACCAGTGCGTGTACTGGGTCTGGGTTTCATGGTACTGCTAGCTGTGACCGTCAGCGAGGCGACCCTAGCTGTAGGGGCTTTGCTCGTGTTTGCCCTACTGCTCTTGCCTGCTGCCATTGCCAACCAGATTGTCACTCGTCCCTTTGTGGCTCTCGTGCTCGCTGCTGCTCTCGCTGTCGCCTTCACCTGGCTGGGCATCGCCATCGGTTTCTACACGGGCTATCCAAGTAGTGTCTGTATTAGCTTGTTGGCCTTCTTGAGCTATGTGGTTGTGGTTGGGGGAAGTGGCCGTATTCACCATACTTTTCTTTTCTTGTGTACAAGGAAAGAGGGACTGCGATGACAGGCACGACACGAGGACATCATGAAACGCCGAGTGCGACAGAGATTATTGCAGAATTGGAACGCATAGGGTTTCGTTCGACTCAACGGCGCTATTTGATTGCAGAACAGGTTGCGCAGTTGGGGGCGAGAGGCATCGACTTTACGGGTGAAGAACTTTGGCACATGCTTCGGGCGAATTATCCCGGTACTGGTCGTATGACTGTCTTTCGTATGCTTGATGTGCTGATCAAACTGGGGATTGTAGATCGACTCACCTTTATTGATGGTACGGAACGCTATCACGTTGGATACGGCACTCATCATTATGTAAAATGTGAAAGTTGTCATAAGGTGGTGGAACTCGACCTTACGCTACAATCGGACCTGCTGAACGAAGCAGCACACCAATCTGGGTTCATGCCACTTGGGCAACGTATCGAAATTGACGGCTGGTGCTCTGACTGTCAAAAAGAGCAGAGTACACGTGTGCTGAGAAGAAGGTTCTTTTTACCTCGATCATGATACTTAGTACCACTTATCTCTGGGTAAAATATGATACTTAATACCAAGTATTTATGCGTATTACTTCTATTGATAATATGTATCACTTGATTAATGATACTATGTATATTCTATAAAATTGCACTTTATTTATACGAAAAATATTGACATTTTCGCCACGCGACAGTATACTATACACAAGAAAGACATCGGTTTCGTTTTCAGAAAATACAAGTTTTGAAAGGAAAAGTAGCTACATGAGCCACGACATTCATCAAGACCATATCCATACCCATAGCGAGCACTGTGGACACACTGTCATTGAGCACGATGGTCATGTCGACTACGTTCATAATGGACACCTGCACTCGCCTCACGGTGAGCACTACGATGAACACGTTATTGCAGTGAGTGAGCAAAATCCCGCTGCTTGTGCTCCCGTGAATTGTGCCTGTGGGCATACTGATTGCGGACATGAGACGATTCCTCATGGGGATCACGTTGATTATCTCTACGAAGGTCAACTTCACCATCCTCATGGCGACCATTGTGATAACCACGGTCCACTGAAGGTAATGTAACATGATCTGAGAGCTTGCTGCCTCCGAAGGTAGCAAGCTCTCAGATCATGGAGTTTCTGGGAGCGCCTATGCCGAAAATTGTTGATGAGCAGATGCGCGAGGCTACACGGCAGCACATTCTACGTGAAGCGGCTCGTGAGTTTGCTCGCCTGGGGTTCGATCAAGCCAATATCAACCTAATTGCCGAGCAGGCAGGCATTGGCAAGGGAACCATTTACCTCTACTTTGAAAACAAGCGCGCTCTGTTTCTTGCTATGCTGCGCTCGATTGCACAGAGGCAGCTTACTGCGATTCGCGCAGCACTTGCCATCAAGGGCACATTCCAGCAGCGGCTTGAACGGCTCTTCTGCGCCTTCGCTCAGCTTGCAGAGGAAGACAGCGATAGCTTCAATGTGTACATGAGCGCGCTCTATGGGGTCAACCGCGCGTTCCAAGCGGAAGCTACGAAACTCCTGCGTGACTATATTGCCGTCATCGCTCTAGTTCTGGAAGAAAGTCAAGCTCGTGGAGAAATTAGTTGTCAGAATGTTGAGGCGGCTGCTCTCATGGTGCTGTCTTTGACCGAGTCCTATGTACTTTCGGCCAAGGTACTTGGACAGTCTGAGCAAGCGATTTGTCAGCAAGCAGAACTTGTTGCTCGACTTGTTCTTGGTGGTCTTACGTCATCGAAGGGTTGATGTCTAACGTTCTTTTTTTGTCTTTTTATTGACTGTATGCCCACCCATTTATCTTGAGGAACATACCATGAAGTTTACTACTGCCATTCCATTTCTGCGGCGTTTGTTCCAGATACGTCGTGTAAAACGTAGCTTTGAGAGTCCACGCTATTTACTCAAGTGGCTATTTATTAGTACGCTTATTGGGCTGATTGCTGGCGTTGGGGCTATCGCATTCTATGCTGCTATTCAGTTTGCTACTGCGACCTTTCTTGGGCACATTGTGGGCTATTTGCCGCCAGGGCCAGCGGGAGAAGGAAACACCTCTATCATGCCTTTCTGGGCTGCTGCTCGTCCCTGGTTGTTACCCCTGGTGACCACTCTTGGCGGGCTTGTGGCTGGGATTATTGTGTTCAGTCTGGCACCAGAAGCCGAGGGACACGGTACAGACGCAGCAATAGCGGCGTTCCATCAGGGCAAAACAGTTCGTGCGCGTATTCCCCTGATCAAGCTGATTGCCTCGGCAATCACGATTGGAACTGGTGGTTCTGCTGGGCGTGAGGGCCCGGCTGCACAGATCAGCGCAGGATTTGGTTCTATTCTGGCGACGATCTTACGCCTAGACGTACAGGACAGGCGCATTGCTTTAGCGACAGGTATCGGAGCTGGTATTGGCGCAATCTTCCGCGCACCGCTTGGCGGTGCGATTCTGGCCGCTGAAATTCTCTACAAAAATGATCTCGAAGTCGAGGCTATCATTCCCGCACTGATTGCCTCTATCGTCGGCTACAGTGTCTTTGGACTATGGTCCGGTTGGAGTCCGATCTTTGCGACACCTGGCAACCTTGCATTCACCAACCCTGCTCAACTGTTGTACTATGTGGTGTTAGGGCTGCTGTGTGGGCAGATGGGATTGCTCTACGCACGTGGGTTTTATGGCATTACCCATATCTTTCATCGTCTTCATCTTCCTAATTGGATCAAACCTGGTATTGGTGGACTGCTCGTTGGCCTGATTGGGTTGCTGCTGCCACAAGCTCTTGGCATGGGATATGGTTGGGTACAGGTCAGCATGGGCACAGGCTTACTATCATTACCATTGTGGGTAATTCTGCTGCTGCCCTTTGCGAAGATTCTGACGACAGGCTTATCCATCGGCTCCGGCGGCTCTGGCGGTATCTTTGGGCCTGGCATGGTCATCGGAGGGATGATGGGGGCGCTGGTTTGGCGGCTGTGCTATCATGTGTTGCCTGGTGTTCCCGCTACTCCTGCTCCCTTCGTGATTGTTGGCATGATGGCACTCTTCGGTGGCATTGCCCACGCGCCGCTGGCAGTGATGTTGATGGTTGCTGAGATGACCGGAAATCTCTCGATGCTCGCTCCGGCTATGATTGCTGTCGGCATATCCGTCATTCTTGTGGGCAAGGGCACCATCTACACGAGCCAGGTGGATACGCGAGCTGACTCGCCTGCCCACCGTCTACAACTCTCTTTTCCACTCCTTTCAACCCTGGCGGTGCGTCAAGCTCTCGCCCCTCTTTCCTTGCACTTTACCCCCTCTCAGACTCTTGCTGAGGCCGAGAAGAAACTGGCCAACCAGGTCGAAAGTGGCGCACCTGTTGTCGATGA
>JAFATZ010000018.1 GCA_019243675.1 Ktedonobacteraceae bacterium
CGGGCAAGACTGAGCCTTCTATACGTATCATCCTCTGTCAGGCGCTACTCAAATCGGCGCGTTTCGAGTGGGTTCTGGAGAAGGGGACCGAGCTAGGTGTCGCTGTCTTTGTCCCTACGCTCTGCCGACGCTCTTTGCCTGGGTTAAAAGACGCCGGGCCAGTCAAGATACAACGCTGGCAACATATTGTACGCGAGGCAGCAGAGCAATGTGACCGTTCACGACTGCCCGAACTTTCACCTATTCGGCCACTCATGCACGCCCTGAATGATATTCCTCCGCAAGCGCTCGCTCTTATGGCATGGGAAGAGGAGCAGAGTAGAAGTCTGCGCGATGTCTTGAGGTCTGCTAGTTCAGGTGGCACAAAGCCAACCACGGTTGTGCTCTTCATTGGTCCAGAGGGCGGATTGACGGCAGAGGAGGTACTGCTAGCGCAGCAGGGTGGTGTACAGGTGGTAACGCTGGGGGCGCGTATTCTACGTGCGGAGACTGCAGCTATAACTGCTGTAGCGAACATCCTCTATGAGCTTGCATAAGCGGGACTGAAAGTTCTTGTTGGAAAACCAAAAGACAAACGGGATATCTTGCTTCCCTGTCACCGCGCCCACAGAGTGACAGAGAGATTCCCGTCACCTACAGTATAGTGTAATTGTCGCTTTTACACAAGAAGAGTTTACTACTCAATGCCATCTCTTGTATGTCTGCTTATGCCATGATAGACTATCGACACAAGACAGTTAAAGGATCATAGTGTGAACGATGAAGCTCAAACTAGGTATAGGAGAAGCGCCGTGCAAGGCCAGTATCGCAGCGGAGACCGATTTGCAGGACGCCGTGTTGTCACTATTGGAGGTGGTTCTGGGACTTTTTCCCTTCTGTCGCACCTAAAAAAGTATCCCTTCAACCTTACCGCCATTGTTACTATGTCGGATAGTGGTGGCAGTTCGCGCCGCCTGATGGACGAATTTCGCCGTCAATTGCCATTGGGTGATTTGCGGATGTCGCTAGTAGCGCTGGCACGCAACGGTGCTCTATGGCGAGAAGTATTCATGCACCGTTTTGAGCCTACTAGGGATCAGAATGGTACGAGTGGAGGTGTCAGTGGACACAGTCTCGGCAACCTCATTCTAAAAGGGTTGCAGGATATTAACAATGACGACCTGCTCCTTGCCATACAAGATGCCCAGGAGCTTCTCAACACTGCGGGAAATGTTGTTCCTGTCACCCTCACTCAGACAACTATCTGCGCAGATTTAGAGGATAGCACTGTAATCTGTGGTGAGACTGACATTGATACACGAGGCAAGAAACAATCTGGTTCTCTTTCACCGATTGTACGCTTGCGCTTACAGCCAGAAGATGCACCAGCTTGCGCACAAGCCATGCGTGCTATACGCCGTGCCGATACTATCATCATCGGACCTGGCGACCTCTACACCAGCCTGCTACCCAATTTGCTCGTTCGTGACATTGCACGCGCTGTTCACGAGTCGGATGCTGAGAAGGTCTACATCTGCAATCTGATGACCAAGCACGGTGAGACCGACGGATACAAAGCTTCTGACTTTGTAAGCGAGATTCATCGCTACTTGGGAGGACGGCTTGATCGTGTTATCGTGAACCAAGGTCCATTTCTGCCAGAGGTGCTCAAAACATATGCGCAAGAGCAGAGCGAGCCCGTCATAGTAGACCGTGGGCGACTTGCCAAGCTCGTGCCAAACGTCGTAATAGAGCACCTCAATCTGGAGGATGATACGCTTGCGCGCCATGACCCCGAGCGTCTGGTGCGCGTCATTTTTCAGCAGGAATAGGGCGATCCTGGAGCCGCCCTACGATCGTAGACCTCGTGCGATGTGTTCAAATTCATCGCGAGGGAAAGCCCTCATTGTCTGAGTGCGCAGACTTCCCTGGGCGATAGTACTAAGGATGAGACGGGCCGCTGTCTCATCATCTGGAGCCTCCGTGATGACAATGTAGTCAAACTGACCCATCACTAAATAGAAATTGACGAGACGACCGCCCGCTTCTCTGAGAGCTTCGTCAAAAACCCGCAGACGTTCAGGGGCGTTCTTAGCCTCTCTTGCTCCTTGTTCAGTGAGGTTTACCAGGCTGATGTAGGTTGGCATAGAGTTTCTCTCTTTCTTTTGAATCGCTTCTTGCCTGTGCAGCAAGTTCTGTGATAGCCTGCTGCTGTAGTATACCCTGTTCTGTTACCATTTTCGTCACTAAGGCGTACGGTGTACGATCAAAATAGAAGTTATGTACAGTAACTCCCGCTATGGGCTGCTCTATCACTTCTTCAGGTTCCTTCTCTTCCAGCATAGAGAGATCATTTGACCAACTGTTTGCAGAGATTTTCAATGTCTCGCACAAGACATAGAAGGGAACTTGGTGCCCACGCGCAGCCCAGCCTAACAGTGCAGTTCCTGCTTTGTTGAGCACGTCACCATTGGCCAAAATGGTATCGGCTCCAACGACCACAGCATTACATCGAGCTAGGAAGATATCAGCCTGGGCATCTGTAATCAGTGTGACCGCTATACTCTGTTTGCTCAATGCACGCGCCATCTCACGTCCCTCATAGCGTGGACGCCCTTCGAGCACGATGACCTCTTTGACGCTCTCGCGGCAAGCAACAAGCACATCCATTACGGTACCAGATATACTACACGTCATCAGTGTTCCCTGTAGCAATGGGTGTGCGTACCTAGCAATACGTTCAGTTGCGCTATCAAGCTCTTCACGCAGCTTGCTAGCTTGCTGCGCTATGACCTGGACACCGCCCGTGACATTGAGGATGCGCCCAACAGCAGTAGATAACGCTGCCATTGCTGGCCGTGCCTGTGCCAGTTCCCTACCAGCGCTGTACAATGAACGCAACTGTTCTTCCTGCGGCATGCCTTCCACCATAGCAAGATCGCGTAGAATCAAGATGGCTTCACGCACAAGCCAGCGTGAACCATGTTGACGGTCAGCACGTACCGTCGCGATACGCTGTTCCATGCACTCCTCTTCTTACGCGCAAACATTGTTTACTGCTAGCAGTCCTACTTCTTAGTGTAACATATCTCACAGTAGTTTTGTTGCTGTGCCTGTGGACCTCTAATTCAATCTGTTGCGCTCGGTCGATTTATCTAATTTGTAGTGAGCTAGATTAATGCCCACAGAACGTGCTAAACGCAGGAGAGCCGGACGGCAAGAAGCTTGCAGCCGTTGCTTAGCAACTTTATCCACGGGCCAGCAGATATTGGTAATATCTACGCCGCGCCTTCTGAAGGCTAAGATCAGCAGAGTAGGATCAGTGAACTTCTCGGGAAGGAAGCACATCATCGCCTTTTTCTGCACAGGGGGCAGAGCAAGAACAGCGTCGACAATCTTCTGTACGAGTGCTGCAAATGCCATTTTCTGTTCATAGACGACCTGCGGATCGTTCATCCCCTCACTCAAGCAGATCAGGAGTCGCCCAGCGCACGGGTCTCCCTCTTCTGTCAAGAGCAGAGGAGCATACAGACGACGACCCCTCAAGAACGTCACTAGCTCGTTACGGACAACACGTCTGAGGTACCCGCCGAAGTTATGGATCTCTTTTCCAGGTAACACACCTGCCAGTTTGATACGCACAGACTGCGCAATCTCTTCACAGTCGTGCTCCGAGAGGTCAGAGCGCTGCAAACGTTTGGTGAGCATCACAATATAAGGGTCAATCTGTACGAGGTCGGCATCTACGCTTGTACTGCGATTAGAGGAAAATGTGAATGGTTGTTCTTGCATGCGCCCACCTCATCGCAAGTTTTAGCATAACTTCTACTAACTCATAGATTGTAGTAATATTTTAGGTAATTTTTGCGTAGTAGTCAAGAGTTTTTAATGTTATTTTTGTCAGGAAAGATAAGAACTCATTTTTTATTAGCTATTCGCTCTGCGTCCTATAGATGGTGGAAAGTGCGGTCTAACCTGGGCAGAAAACAGAGCTTTGCCATTCTGGCCGAAAAGGACATCAGCGGCTGCCCTGCCCCCCCCGAGAAAATGAGAGAAGTGGTTTGGTGTGGGCGAACGCCCACACCAAACCACTTCTCTCAAAACGTCGGGGGTGGGGTTCGGCCAGTATCAGTAGAATGGCAGAGCCACTGGAGCAGAAAACTTGACGTATGACTTTTTCACGTATATCCTACAGTTGGAGATAGTGTACTGTAAAGAAGCCATAGTATTTTTATAGAGAAAGGTGTACTATCATGGCCGAACTACAAGAGTACCCTGATCTCATCCCTTGGACACCCGTTCCAAGTGAACTTCCAGTTGCGTGGGTGCAACGAATAGCAACCCTTGCCCAGGAGACGCGAGGAACACCACGCTCTCCGCACGCATATGCTTTGAATGCAAAATACGATGTGCAGGAGGTTGGTGTGCTGCTGCACTCTTGGGGACTACCCTGGCAAGTAGTTATTGCTGGTCAATTGCTACAATACGACGAAACACTCATTTGCCAGAGTGCATTGAGCGACATCGAACGAGTACTTGCACACGTGCGTGAGGCTATACACTACATGCATTGCATTGAAGAGGATGATTTATTTACTTTATTACAGCCTCCTTACAGTGACATGGGTGCATTTCTTATCGCCGTAGCTATTTACTATGTAGCATTGCAAACGCAATTGAGACAAAGAGGAGAAATGCTCTTAAGTACACAACTTCAAATATGGCAAATCGAGAGCGTTGGGCACACACTACTCAATATCGCTAAGCGCCTTAGTATGTGGTATTTCAAGCGTGAGGTTGAGGACTTGGTGGAACATCTCTGCAATCCCTCACGCTTCACAGAGGATAAGGAAGAACGTACACGCATTCTCAAGCGCGATAACCCTAAACTTGAGGAGACACGCCAACTGCTCACAGAACACTACCAGCGGACGACAAAGAAACCCATTTTCGTCTCGTGCATCCCTTGCGGCATAGTTGGACTGAGACGTCGTCGCCAAGACGCTCATACCACTGCGACAACACAAAAGAAGGAACTCACAGGTTTCGATCTGGTCACATTTGATGTAATCGTACCAACGGTGCGGGAGTGTTACGCTGCATTGGGAGTATTCAGTCAACTAGGCTATATCCAAGACAGGGTTACTGACCAGATAGCACACCCTAAGACAAATGGATGTAGCCATCTGGCTATGGGTCTGATCTTAAAATCTTTGGACTTGCCATGTCAGATAGAGATAGCAACACACCTGATGCAGGCGGTAACAAAATATGGCTGTCTTTACCCAAATTGTTATGATATATACATAGATAGAGCTAGACATGAACAGATTGAATCGGCTCCGTCAGGCTATTTCTGGACGAGTCAGGAAGGTAATGTATTCTTTGCAGTTAAAAAGTCTCTTGTAACTAGTCACCCTCAAGGACACTCCTTAGTCGCCGCAGAGAAGTCATCTAAACCAATTGTTGTCTACGAGAAGAAGCGAAAACCTGTTGCACTTCCCAAGGACGCTACTGCTCTAGATTTCGCCTACGCAGTTGATGTTGAAATGGGAGAGAGAGCGTTGGAGGCGTTTATCAACAACAGGAAAGAGCCACTTTTTCGCATCCTCAATACAGGCGATATTGTAGAAATTCGCACGTCGAAAGAGATCCAGGCGCGTGATGACTGGCTTGATGATACCTATGCTAGAACTTCCTCAGCCAAGCATCATATTAGAGAATCGCTCAAACGGCGTTCGCTGCAAGGAAGAAGATATGAACGGATTCGCAAGCTGTTAGAGCGCTATCACTACATGCTGACACTAGAAGAGATTGATACGTATTTGCACCATCTTGTGAAGCAACACAATTTAGGGAATGTTCAATCATATTTAGAGCGGCTTGATACAGAAGAGTCGCCTTATACCTCTGAGTGGATAGCACAGCATATTATGCAACACATTGCTGAGCGTACGGACACACCATCCACTGAGGAGCCGAATTGGGTGCCTGTAGAAGAGGGAACTATTGACAACTCATTTCGTTCACAACGTATGTGTGCCGTCTGCCAACCAACCTATCCACGGGACATGAAAATTGTAGGACATCTGCCACGCAAGAGCGCAGACCTAATAGTTCATGGTGCAGGATGTTCCCGACTCGTCGCCCATACAAGAACTGGCAGTCAATGCTCTCCGCTCTTGCCTATGAAGTGGCTCTCCGCCCCCCCAGCATTCAAAGTTGCTTTCTATGTTGAGGCACAGGACCGCAGAGGGCTGACCCTTGATATCACTAAGCAGATTCGTCGCCATCAATGTGTACTTATCGCTATTCATGTAGAAGCTATCCTTAAATATAAGAGATCAGAAGCGCGTTTTGTGATCGAGACGTATGACGACGAAGAGGTGCTCAGCATTTGGGAAAGAGTGCTAAAGGTTCAGAGCGTTAAGCATGTAGACATTGATGCCACTGGTACACCAACTCACGTCGCAGAACGATTACGCCAGAAGCGTCACAGAGCAACATCCTCTCATGAAAAGAGGACGGAAGATACGCATTATTGGGATGAAACAGTTATGGCGTTAGGACAGCGTAGTACTGTGTTAAGAAATCCTTACGATATCTCGCACCCGGCATCACAAAAGATGTTTTATGGTCGCGTCAGCGAGATCAAAACAATGCAAAGAACACTCTGCGACGAAGAACATGGCAAAGCTATTATCATCTACGGACCACGTAGATCGGGAAAGTCATCCCTGTGCAAAAACTTTCTTGAATGTTATACACGAGCGCCATTCTACTCAGTGTTCTGTTCTTTACAAGGCACAAGCAGCCAAAACGAAGAGGCCATCCTTATGCATATAGCAGAGGAAATATCTGATGTATTTCACGTGCGTATGCAACAGTCAATACGAGACTGGCATGACTATAGCGACAGCGACCCACAGAAACGCTTTAAACATGTTCTGCAAGGTTGTCTAGCTCAGATGCCTGGCTCACGACTGATACTTGCGTTAGACGAATTTGGAGGCCCACTCACGTCTTACCAGTCGCGTATTCTTGAATCTCGTTTCTTCACCTTCTGGCGTGATCTTATCAGCCAAATTCCCCAATTGAGTCTTATTCTTGTATTACCAACAAACGCCTATACTACGCTGCTGTGTGGCGACTTATCAAACGCTTTGAGCTTCGCAGAGTCTCTCCCTCTTACATTCTTAGATAGCGAGAGCGCACAACGACTACTCGTCGATCCACTACGAGAACAACAAATAGCTATTCATCCAGATACAGCAGGACGAGCCATTCAGTTGTCCAGTGGTAATCCGTATTATCTTAACCTGATCGGGCAACAACTCATCTTGCAACTCAATCAGGTACCACAAAAACAGAAAGTGGTAGACGAAGATCTTACGGTCTCTATAGAACGCCTTATGGAACCTGGCTCTGCACAATACTTCCTCTACTATCGCGGTGAGTTGCAAAATGATGATGAATGTCGTGTGCTAGAAACTATCACCGATCTTACTACCTTCTCTAATCAACCCACCACCTCGCTAAAGAGAATCGCTCAACATCTTAAGGAACAAAGTGCTACCATCAGGTCGCTATTGGAACGTTTACGAGATGGGCTTATCCTGGCGGAATATAGAAATACGCCCTTCTCCGAACCCTACTATGCGTTCAAGATAGAGCTTGTATGGCAGTGGATGATAAAGAATCGTTGGTTTTTTACTAGGAAGTAACCGTCCAGGGTAGGAGCAGAAGAGATGGGTAACGAATGGCAGACTCTGCATAATCCTTTTCTTTACAATGACTCCGATGATGCGATGATGGCACATGTTTCAGGGAGAAGTACCGACATCCGCGAAATCATCAGTGGAAGCCAGAGTGCTTTGATTCTCTCAGGAGCGCCATGCATCGGTAAAACAACACTCTTACGCTATCTCATGTCTGCACCCGATGCCGAATGGTCATGGCGTCAAGAAAATGGATTACTTCTTCTACGTGACCAATTTAAGCTAAACCAGTTTCACTTCGTACTGATTGACCTTGCTCAACTAGAAGGGATCGAGAATATTCATGAACTGCTTCCCCTTTTCGTAATACAATGTATTACCGCACTGTCTGCAGTCTCTCAGTTAGTGCCTCCTGCTGCAGATTTGAAAGGCTTACGCAAACTGCTACGTTCCTTGAATGTAGAAAATCCTACTGCAAGATATTTTGTCATGCTCGACAAAATCGAACGCCTAGCACGGCCAGATAGACCATTTGTCATAGCAGAAAGCGTTGCCCAGACACCTCAGGAGCAAGGCATTGCTTTGCTCAACCATTGTGGTGCTATTCGTACTTTAGTTGATCTTATCGACGAGTTCAGCAACTTTGGCGTCATCCTATCTATTGAAAGTCTTCCTCGCCCAAAGCCTGCTGACCAGTTCACTCATGTATCAGCCGATTTGGCTCGTTTTTCGACCATGACACTGCAGATTTTTACCTGGGATGATACCACTGCATTTTTGCGGCAAGAACCGGAAGACTTTGGCAACCCTTGGTCGCACAAATTTCAAAAAGCAGGAGGAAATACTATCTTTTCAGAAGATGAACAGGTGTGGATACGTGAGCAAGCGGGCACACATCCTTACCTGCTGCAACAATTCTGCTTTTACGCATTTCACTTCAAACAAGGCTATGCTTCAGTCTATCGTATCTGGAAACAATTAGAGGATGTTGAGAAGCAGCAACTCACAGAATTGGTTAAAGAGCGGGTAAGCACTTTTCTTAGACACCTCTGGAAGCGCTTACAAGAAGCACTCAATGCTGCAAGCATAGAAACAAAAGATGAGTTTTATAACTTCATCCGTTCTTTTGAGGGCAAGAAGACAGAAGTTCTCTCTCCTGAGAACTGGAAACCCCTCAGTACAGAACTGCGCTACATTCTCTCCAGTGAGGGTATTGTCCGCTCTGATTTGTTTCAAGATGTCTACTATCCGGGAGCCATCCTACGCGACTACCTGCAACAAAGAGCCTATGAAGAAGGTCATAGCATCACACGGAGCTTTTGGATAGTCATTACCAAGGACGGTCGACATGAGCCTTTGTCCCTTTCTGAATTAGAGTATCGTCTAGTCAGGACACTCATGCACCATCCTAAGCGCTGTGCAGAGGATGAATTAATGAAAGGTGCATGGGGACAACTTACCGAACGTCCAAAATTTACGCAACGGATGCATCATCTACGCAAGAAACTCAGGGACCACTGTGACGGTGTGGAGGTAATTGTCAATCACTACGGTGGTCACTACTCGTTGAGTCATCCTGATTGGCTTCAACTGGAGTAATAGGCAGTGTACCAAAGCAACTTTCTCAACTCACATGCGTGAGTCATTGCCACTTTCAGGTATTTCTTTACACGCGTAGTATCTATCTCGTTTGGGGCTATATGGTCATAGAAGAAAGTAGTAGAGGCGCATACTATAGCTTTTTCTGTCATATAGTATTCTAACAAGGGTTCTATTTCTTCACCCTTTTCATCCATCGCCTCAAGGTAACTGTTGAGAAAGCCCTTGACGAGATGCTGTCCCTTTTCTTTTCCTAACAGATATGTCAGGTATGTTTCAATATCAACCGCTAGCATGGCCACGTCACTTAACGTATCAATATGGCAGAATTCAGGATGATTGAAATCAATGCAGTCAAGAGCCAGGAGATGCTGAAGCTGTTTTTTCTCTTTGCAGCCTGGATGTATCCATAGGTTGGCTGCTTTGAGATCGCCATGGCAATGTTTTATATGCCCTTTTTCTCTACGTCTGTTAAAATGCCCTTCTATCTTGTAAAGCTCATAAGTACGCAGCAGGATATCTATCATATCTTGGCACTCTTCATAGAACAAAGGCCGCTGTTCAAGAAAATCTCTTAGCTGATCAATAACGAATTGTAGTTTCTTGTAAAGCCATTCCGTCCCACCCATCTCTGGATAGGGAGACGTCTTCAATTGTTGATGTATGCGAACAACTTCTCGTGCAAGAAACGTAAAATCGCTCTCATGTGAGAAAATTCCTCGTTCTAGTTGAAAGCTAAGCTGCCATTCATCATGTAGACGCCTCATAACAGCAGCATATTCTACGTTTGCCTCTAATTGGCTCTTTATCGGTTTTTCAATAAGACGCCCTAAACTGACAGTGCCGTCATCCAATCGCCTTATAGGAATAATGCCTAGATGCACATCAGGTGCAAAGCGGCAATTAAACGCAAGCCCATCTACCAGGTAATTTTGACGCTTTGTAACTTCACTTGTGTCGTAGACCCTATCATACAATGATTTCCACATTTTCAAATAGAGGAGTTCGTTAGAGGGTTCATAATAGATGACCAGTATATGCGTTGATGCTGAGATTATGTGCTTTTTGATATCATATTCGTCTTCGAGGTCATATTCAATAGCTGTGGGAAAGTCGTTCGAGTTGGAGAGAGGTACATCTTTCAGAGAGGGTAAAGGGAGAGTAGTTTGAGCGTTGCTGATACTATTTCTATGCTCTTCTTTATCATCCTCTGGTCGATTATCCAATAATACGGCACTATCTTGAACTTGTTCCATATTACCTTCTACATTTTTATTACGAGTTACCTCCTTTACTGAAAGGCCTCTGTGAAAGCTACAGAGGCCAAGCACAAAAAAAGAGAGTCCTCCGACACTCTTTGGGACGCATTGTAAAGATATTAGTAACTATTGCAGCAAAGAGTTCCAACAAGGAGGTTCAAGCTTTTTCTCGTAGCATATAGCCCCGACCCCGAACAGCAATAAGTTCGTAGGGACTTTTAGTGGCTTCTTCGAGCTTCTGGCGAATGCGCTCAACGATCTTCTGCAAGGCGCTGTTAGATGGCTCGTTGTCCTGCCATACAGTCTGCTTGATATCCTCCCTATCACATACTTCTCCTACGCGAGCTTTGAGGTATTCATATACTTTACCTTCCAGGTAAGTAAAAGGGATATCGTCTCGTCGTTCAGTGGTGGTATCTGCTTCTACCCTAGTAACTGATCGCCCATTGTTGGGCAAAAGACGGTCCCGTTCTTGTTTCAGGACAAACTGCCACATAGCTTCAGCAAACACACGGTATTCTCTATTGACACGTTCAATCAAGCCACGTTGTTCCAATATAAAGAGCATTTTTGTATCTGGGGGAGTACGCCCATGTGCAACGTCTATTAGAGCGCTTTGCAGTCGGGATAATGTGAGGAAATCCTTTTCTTCTGGATACCCAAGGATGCTTGGTTCATCAAGCAGTTCAGGATTAGTTAGCCCGTACCATAGCTGAGTACAAATCTCATTTGCGTCTTTGAGTATACTATATTCAAGAAATGCCTCATCCAACTCATCATATCCTCTTTCTGTCGATTGGGAAGATAACAAACGCTGCTCAAACAAGCGAGAACAAGCTATGCGAAGAAGTTCGGGATGACGACCGGCAATTTTTCTGATGAATTCAATATCTGGCTGTTGCCAGCAGCTCCCTAAGTCTTTTGCCTGTTTACTGGCATCTAGAAGAAATTCCCGTACGTCACCTTCGGGCATTAGCCCAAGATAGATAGGGTCTGAGAAGACGTTCCAGAACGGTGAAGGTCTTGCCCAACTTTCCCGGTGATATTGGTAGAGTAAGTAGATCTGATAGCGGCTAGTCACGACATACGCACAATTGTGCCGGGTCATAGAGCGTAGCCATTCGCTGTTGCGCAGATGAAGACGTGCAACTCCTTCAAAATTATCCAGGACGAAGATTATTGGATGTTGGTCACCTCGGACAAGCTCCTCCACATGCGTTTTGATCTCAAGAGCGGTGTCTATGAGATTTTGTCTGATACTCAACTTGGGTTCAGGAAATGGTGGTTGCTTATCCAGTTCCAGTTCTGTGCGCAAAGCTATAGAGAGATCCCACCAGAACCAAGCTGCTGCGTAATCTCCTGTCTCGTCCACTTCGGTGAGTCCTATATAAGGATCACAATTGTGATATATGACAGTAAATACTCTCTCTCTTTCTCGATCATTAACAGGAGTAAGATGATTTACCAGGGTGGTTTTGCCAATGTAAGACTCGCCGATGATGGCAATAGATTGTGGCGAAGCACTGCACACACGCGCGTAGATAATGTCCAATTCTTTTTGTCTCCCCCAGAAGGTGGGACGAGTAAAGGGATTCAGTAGATTTAGAGAGGATGAGTTCACGCCCAGCTACCTTCTTTCATTGTCAATGCTAATGGCCAGTGCTGGCGTAGCCAACGTGCAAAAAGCTTAACTTCAATCGCATAGGTTGAACAATCCTGTTTCAGCACGCCAAGACTTGTCAAATCTTCGAGTGTTTGTACCAATTGCTGTTCTGAGATCACATGATGTAAAGATTCAGCCAATCTTTCATACTCGACCTCTTCATTTCTCCCTGTAATATCAGCCATAGCACTCAACGTAAGTTTGTTTCTTCGTGCGCTATCTGTATCGTATCCTTCCCATAAATGTTGAAAGCGACTTTTGTCAGCTTTAGATAGCCATTCATGAGTATGCTGCATTACGAAATCACTTGTAATCATTCTTGTCTTCTCCTGTGCCTGCTCATAAACAGTGGAACAGAGCAACTGCAGATAATATGGATGGCCAGAAGTGAGGTTGAGCAGGAGATCAATTGCGGGATCCGTAACATTACCTACTTTCGCCAATCCATCTTTGATGAGCTGATAAACTGCTTTCTCCTCTAAAAAACCTAACTTCTCGTCATAGGTAATGTTGAATAATGAAGCGGTGCTCTGATCCACTAATTGACTTAATAAGCCCCCACCGCTTAGCACTAAATGAATGCCGTGGCCATGTTGCGATTGACTACGTAGACGACTAAAAATGGCACTATGACTAACCATCTCCTCACGCAAGCTGTACAGGCACTGAAACTCGTCTAAGATAATGACCAAAGGATACTGTTTATCGACTTCTTGGGTCAATTTCATGAAAGTATCAAAGTAGCTTAATGGATCCTTTCTTAACTTATTAAGAGCTGGTGCGCTGATTTCTTGATACGAAAGTTGCTCCTTAAGAACCAGAGAAATGCAGCTCATCAGTTGATAGAGAAATTGAGTAGTACTCCCATCTTTCAATCCTTGCACGTCTATATATACAGGTAAAAATTTTCCCTGAGATTGTTCCTGCAGACGAATGACCAGAGACGTTTTTCCGATGCGCTTCTGCCCCCACAGGAGAATAGCATTGTTTTGTGGTTGATCACACAAATAGGTAGAAATGCGTTCACATTCAACTTCACGTCCATAGAAGCGCGACCCTTTAGCAACGTTGGGGCCGTAAGGATTAGAGTGACGGGCTGATAGCGATGAGGGCTGTTGAGTTGAAGACGCAAAAAATGAAGAATGAATAATCTCAACATGAGTGACGTAAGGTACAGCCTCTAAGGCTTTCTGAATACGGCTACGTTGTGTTGAAGTTGTTTTGCCGAAGTTGATGTGTGCTTCTGCCATTACTCCGTCTGCCCGTTTATAGACACTAAAGCTAGTCATGTTGAGACCTGATTGAGAGATGACAGCCGTTAGATCGTGTGCCAATCCTGGACTGTTCAACGCCTCGACACTAGCTACATAATTTGTAGTATGTGCTGGTTTTACTCCCTTTGACTTTAATTGTTCTACCAACTTAGACACGTGAAAACGCCCTACGCCAATTGACGCTAACAAGTCTTCCAGACCTTCTAAATGATGGGCTTTGGATGCTGACTGAGTGAGCAGGTGGCAAACCTGAGCATCTGTTGAGGTTAGACCAAGAGGCTGCAATGCTTGATCGAGCAATGTTCGGCCACGTTCTAGCATAGCATTGTATTCATGCTGGAGAAGCCATTGCCTGATGGCGCTAATTGCTTGAGCAGTTCGTACGTGGTTTAGCCAATCCAAACTCGGTTGAGTGCTTAATGCGTCCGCAATAATCTCGATTCTATCGCCATTTTGTAGCGGTCTATGTATCTCTGTGTGTTCACCGTTCACCAACGCACCTGCACAACTGTGTCCCATTTCAGTATGAATATTGTATGCGAAGTCAAGCACCGTTGCCCCCTGAGGAAGGTCTTTTACTTCGCCCTCTGGAGTAAATGCTTGAATCTCTTTCTCAACATGCCTGCTATCCTTGGGCAACTGGGGCAGAAGTTCTTCAGCTACATTGAACCAGCGAGCAGTAATACCACGTTCAGCGATAAGATCCATGGTGCGAGTGCGAATAACTATGTTTAAGGGATTTCCCGAGGAATGCTTCACCTGAGTATGAAGAGACCTATAACCGTTCTCCTTCTGGACTCCAATAAGGTCGCGAAATTGTCCTTTTATCGGCTGATAGTGCTTATGAAGCATGCCGAGAACTCGATAGCAATCTTCCTCCTCTTCTGTCAGTATGATAAAGGAGCCTGCATCTGCGATTCTTAATGGTGCAAGTTCGGCACGTATAAACTTGCCGTGCCTGGCATTTTGCTCTATCTGATGACGATAAAGTGTATAGAGCGAGGTAGGCTGCCAACGCACGTAGTACTTGGAGCTTGTTTGAGAGAACAATTGCAACAACTCTACAAGTACACTTTGCCTATCTTGGTGAAGAGTAACATCTGCACAGTGCTGCTCAAGTATTTTGTACTGCGTTGGATTGATGATCTCGAAGCTATAGTCTTCCATTAAGCGTTTGACGATTCCCATACCTAGTCGGTCGGCCAAAGGTGCCATTATATTAAAGCCTATGCGTGCATATCGCTCTTGGAAATCGCGAGGAAGGGCAGAAATTGTTCGCATATTGTGCAAACGATCTGCAAGTTTGATCACAACAGCGTCTGGTTCCTGTTGTAGCATAGAGGTCATATGATGCTGAATATTGACAACCTCAACCTGTGCATCAAAATTTCTATCTATCTGCGTCACGAGGCCATTCAAATTAATCGTTGCATGCAGCAACCTAAATATGTCCGGTCCAAGTTTAGCTTGAACATCAGCAAAATCGTAGCCACGCGAGTAGTTAGGTTTATGAATTTCGTGCAGTAGACCGGTGGTAACCACAGGAAGAGGAGCATGCCACTCAGCGAGAATGCCAGCTACGGCTAAAGGATGACTAATAAAAGGGTCACCATTTATGCGTTGAAATCCACAGTGAACACTCGAAGCGATTTGGAAAGCCGTAATTAGAACCGCTTCAACCTCTGATGAGCAAGTGTAGGAGGTGACATTTCGGATGAGTTCGTCGATATCCATCGATTCCTGTCTACTTTCTGCTATTTGGCTCCAAGAAGATTGTTGGTTTGTCGCTGTACTTCCTACTATATTTTATAGATCCTGGACATCTGCTGAGAGTAATTCCCTGTCAATTGTACTACAAAGTGTCTTTTTTAACAATATAAAGATGTAAAGGAAGAAATATTGACAAAAAAAGACTCTTTATGATATCTTTAGATCAAGGACTCTTAAATATATAAAAAGACGTAAGACAGGAGAGTATACAACTATGCAGAACCATCATCCTCCGCAAAACATAGAGTCACTTTCAGATAGCATCTCTGCTGCTGATGACCCTGATGTAGATACGTTGCTAGAGCAATACAACTTTGAGTATATTCTTGCTCAGGTAAAGCGTCTGTATGCGAGTGGGCAAGAAGACGAACTGAAGGATATCGCGCAGGAGATATATATCCTGTTCTGGCGTAAGTTGCAGAAAGGTAGTGTTGAAAACCCTAGAGCCTATATTGCACGCATGATTCGCAATAAGTACATTGATGGCTTTCGTCAACGTAAGCGTTGCGGCCTACAAACACTACCACTACTTTACTATCAAGATACTGTAGAGAGTTATTTGGCAAGTCTGCCCGACAAAAGCATGACTGATCCGGCAGAGCAACTTGAGCAGAAATTGGCAGTAGTGGTCTGGCTCAAGAAGATCGTTGACGTATGGTCAGAATTACCGCCACGTCAACAACGTGCCATGGCCTGTTTCCTGATGGAAAAGGTAGATGATCTTTCTCAACTCATAGAGGCTTTCCAGGCCCAGAATATAGACATTCGGCTGATATACTGGCCTGAAGATAAAGCCGATAAGCAATTGCTCAAGGCCTCGTTGTACCCCGCACGGCTTTTTATGGCAAGGTGTCTGCACATTGATGTATCTCTGCACAGACGAAACCAACACAGAGTTTCAGTAACTTCTAGTTCGTGTCATAACTGTTGCTAGTCTCTGCAATTTCTTTGTATTTTGCATAGTGTCGTGCGTCCCTACTAGTAGGTAGTGTACGTTTTATGACTATGTTTTCGGGCATTAACCCTTTATGCACATTAAGGTATGCCCCTCGAAGAATACCAGAAGGACTGCACATATGGGTAGTAAAGATACGCAGCCTCCTCACCGCTCGCGAGGGCGACTTAGCTCTTATCATCTCCTGCAAACTCTGGGAGTTGGAGGCTTTGGCAAAGTGTACTTGGGCGAGCACATACATCTGTGTTTCCTACCGTGGATACGAGACAAAGTAAACTCCGGGGCCAGGGGTGAATTGCACTAGTGTCTCTACGGCCCAATTGCCTTGCCAGTTGAAGTTGCTGGTAGTGACACTGCCATTTGCATTGACACTCTCGACGACGGCGACATGTCCATATGGACCAGCGCCTTGCACTCCAGGCATGAGCACTATGATCGAGCCAGCTTTGGGGCTTGTTGAAACACTCCAGCCATAGCTCTGGGCACCATATAGCCATTCATCGGCATTGCCCAACCAGGCTACCCAGTGTCCCGTCAACTGATGATAGCGGTAATTGGCCCAGTAGGTGCATTGCCCATAGAAAAAGCGGCTCAGTGTGCTACCTGGGCTATCAGGCCCAATCGGTATCCCTGCATA
Organism: Ktedonobacteraceae bacterium; assembly: GCA_019243675.1. Lineage (GTDB taxonomy): Bacteria > Chloroflexota > Ktedonobacteria > Ktedonobacterales > Ktedonobacteraceae > JAFATZ01. Next base: position 16,855 of record JAFATZ010000018.1, read on the forward strand.
TGTTCGTCCACCACCGGGGTCGTATCCATCTTGAGTAACCGCCGTCGCTGTTGCTGCTTGCTCTGGCACAAGGCCAATATTGCTATTGTTACTCTTAACGAAGCTTACGACGGGTTGAAAAATACCAAACCTACCTCTGCCGGCACTGTCAACAGGGAAGACTACACTCAGAGTAGTGAGTAAGATAAGAGCTAGCACCACAATAGCAGCCACGTTGATTACCTTACGTCTCCCCTTTGGAGGACGCAGCGTCCCCTTGCTCTTTTGGGAACCACGAATAACAACTTGCTGGCGTAGAGGTGTCGTGGTAAGAGGAGGAAATGTGTCCGTCGGGGAAAGTGTTCCCGTGGGTGGAGACTCCGTAAGCTGGCGTGTGATATTGGGAGCGTTTCCAGTGGAGAGAATGGCCGTTGCACTTTGCGTTGATGCTGCAACAGGTGCTGTAGTAGTGGCATGAGAATGTGCAGCTAGAGGGAAGTTTTCAGCATGAGGGTTATCAGGGAAAGGTATTTGTTCGGGAAGAGGTGAATATTGATGGATTATATCGCTCTTTTGCTCGATACCATGGCTATTCTGACGCTGATCCATAAACGACATACACAAATTCCTTCATCCAGTGAACTCGTATTACGACGACACTCCCCCTCTGTCCAGCACCTTCCACATTGCACTCAGATAAGAGTGTACTCATTCATGGCTCTCCAAGTCAAGGAGTGCGAGCAAAGAATAGGACTATGGGACTATTACATTTTAGTCAGTAGCGTAAGAAGGCAAATGAAAACGGGACTAGCACCGCTAGTCCCGTTTTCATTTGCCTTCTTGTCCTAGATCACAGTGGACTTCTCGAACGACTACCAATAAAGAGGTTGTACAGGAATACGATCACTGCAATAACAAGCAGAATGTGAATAAGCCCTCCTGCTATGTGGAACACTAACCCAAGTGCCCAGAAGACGAGGAGAATGACAAAGATGGCCCACAAAATGCCAAACATTTTTTTGCTCCTTTTAACTCAACAGTATTTAGCCTTGAACAGCATTGCTAACTTCTAGCAGTAACACGAATCAAAAGGCAAAATAGATGCATCTCACTTCTTGCCGAACTTGTCATTCCTCCCAGTCTGCTGTACTGTATGTATAGAAAATTAATTACTATCCCACCGTTAAGGAGCAACATTGTATGTCTGCCAAAACGCAGACAACGACACACACAGCCACTCACTCAGGACCTAATGGATTTATACATAGGGATGAGGCTATTGTCGTTGAAAATTTTAGCAAAAGCTACGGCTCACATCGAGTCGTTGATGCTTTACAATTCACTGTTCGTCGGGGCGAAGTCTTCGCGTTGCTAGGGCCAAATGGCGCTGGCAAGACGACGACAGTTGAGACGCTGGAAGGCTATCGTACACCTGATCAGGGGAGCATTCGTGTGTTAGGACTCGATCCTATTCGCGATGGGCAAGTACTCAAACCACAGATAGGCGTGATGTTGCAGCAGGATGGCCTTTACCCTGGATTAACAGCACGCGAAGTACTCCATCTCTTCGCTGGCTATTATCGCACACCTCAAGATGTCGCTACACTGCTTGAGCGCGTTGGTCTGGCGACAGCAGCTAGGATACAGTGTCGCAGGCTCTCGGGTGGACAGAAGCGCCGTCTGGCTCTAGCCTTGGCCCTGATAGGGAATCCCGTCCTTGTTTTTCTGGACGAGCCAACTGCCGGAATGGATCCGCAGGCGCGACTAGCAACCTGGGAGATCATTCTCGACCTGAAGCAGCATGGAGCGACAGTGCTACTGACTACGCATCTTATGGACGAAGCGGAGCGGCTTGCTGATCGCGTTGCCATCATCGATCATGGGCGTCTTATTGCCCTTGACACACCCGCTAGCTTGACAGGCGTGCAGAATGCGACAGTGGTGCGCTTCGTGGCTCCCCCTGGCCTAGACTGTACTCAGATGGCAACATTGCCATCAGCACGCAAGGCCCAGGAGATACGCCCGGGTAGTTATTTGATAGAGACGGACTCGGTAGCGGTTCTGCTGGCAGAACTCACAGCGTGGTTACGCGACAACAATATTACGCTCTCTGAGCTGCGCGTAGGACACGGCTCGCTGGAAGACCTCTTCCTACGTCTGACAGGATCGGAGGTTCGAGCATAGTATGGCCCAGGTACAGGATGCTACTCTTCAAAGTAGCAAGGCGGCTTCGCCCTTTCAGCAGATTACGATACAGACACAGTACGAATTGCTCCTGACGTTGCGTAGAGGCGAGAATGTCCTGGTGACATTGATTGTGCCCGTTATGCTACTCATCTTCTTTACCTCGCTCAATATTGCACCTTCGGTCAATGGCAGCACAATCAACTTCCTGCTCCCTGGCATTGTCGCAGTGGCAATTATGGCCGCAGGCATGGTCAACCTGGGTATTGCTACGGCGTATGAGCGCTATTATGGCGTACTGAAGCGCCTCGGCAGTTCGCCCTTATCGCGCAGTGGGTTGATCATCGCCAAGGTTTGCTCTGTTCTTTTGCTTGAGGTACTGCAAGTCATTCTACTGGTCGGGATTGC
>JAFATZ010000152.1 GCA_019243675.1 Ktedonobacteraceae bacterium
CCGTCGATACTCACAAAAACAATACCCTGCGACTGTAGGGTGAGCAGCGTCTTCTGTAAGAAAGGTGCCTCCTCGATGCAGCCAGTACACCATGAAGCCCAGAAGTTGAGCATTATCGACTTACCTTTGAGATCGGCCAGATGGATCATCTTGCCACTACCATCCAATGTTACCAATGTGAAATCGGGCGCACTTTTCCCCAAGAGCGGACTACTAGCATCGCCCAAGCCCGACGAAATCTCAAAACCTTTGCTCGACTGATTGTGAGCAGGGGTGAGCAATTGCGTCCACAGTAGGGCAAGCAAAGCAACATTCAAAATACTTACCACCACAAAGGTGATAATGCTGCGCTTCGTAATGCCCTTCCGTTTCTGGTCAGGTGCAGTTTCAGTTTCCTGGATATCTGTTTCGTTCTGTGCAACGCCGTTTGCGTTCATGACTTGGCAACCCCCTAGCTCTCTATTTTGATCGTACAGGAGCGAAGCCTCCTGGACACCACTTAATATACCGATCTGAACATTATTTGAGCTTGCTGCTCAGACTTACTCTCTAACGTCCACAACATTAACGCTACCACTATTATAAGAAGCCCTATCACTGTGACAGCTATATGGAGCAGCATACCAGCAAATGCTAACAAGAGTCCGGCAGCGGTAATAAGTGGCCAGATGCTCGGCGACGTCTGTGCTGCGTAGGTGGCGAGCAGAGCCTCTTCCCCCTGTGGCACACTTACACCATGTACACGCAGAAGCTGTTCAATAGTATCCTGTAGGGTACGAGCATCAAAGGGTTTAGCCATGTAGGTGAGTGGCGTCAACGCGCTGCGTTGGTGCTGGCTTATATGTGCAGTGTGCTCCCATGCCAGCACAATCAGGGGCAGTCGAGAGACACCAGGATGAGCATGCACAGCCTCAATCAGCGCCCAATTCGTGTAGATGCCACTATCAATGTCGAGCACAAGTAAGTCAGCCTGCTCTGTATGCAGTGAGGAAATGTCAGTTGCCTCAACTACATGCATACCTCGCTGTCGCAGACCGAGGGCAATAATGCGCCGTAGTGAATTATCTGCTTCTATCAGTAAAACAGTCGATGGCTTGCTGTGTGCCATATCTGCCTCAATTTGCTATCAGTGACTCTTTGATGAGAAGCATAGACGCCATACATTGCGCTTCATTTAACATGGGGGAGTTATTCCTTACAGTGACCTGAATACAAAAAGTACCGCTTAACCCTTCTCCACTACAGGACACAAGCAGCTCTCTTTTTTTCAAACAGGAGTGTGCGCATATCTAGAGCTTATGCGTTCTCATATTGACACCAAGTAGGAGAGAGAGCATTTTGAGGATGGGGTATACTATAGATAGGGATAATATTTAAAGGCAAAAGGAGGTAACTATGAAAACGCTTAAAAAGCAAGAACTAAAAGAAAGAATTGAGGAGGTTTTGCGCATGGTAGAGGAAGAAGGAAAAACTATTGAGGTGACTAACCAGGGTAGAGTAGTGGCGCTTCACAATTACCCCCTCGCCATACGTCGCTCAAGATACCGAGCCAGCAACGACAAAGGATAGCAGATAATCAAGTAGAACAGTGCGCCGTAGACAAAGACAAATAGTTTCTTATTTGCGTCTACTTGTGGGAAGGCTAGCGCGTATGTCTGCTGCTCCAGTTCGGTGATGGCAAACGTAGATAGCAATGCACTATCCTGTATGAGCGTGATGAAATAGTTGGTGAAGGGTGGAATGGTAAGGCGTATCGCTTGGGGAAGCACGATACGGCGTAGCGTGTGCCAGGGAGTGAAGCCAAGACTGAGCGCGGCTTCGCTCTGACCCCGTGGCACGGATTCAATGCCGCTGCGAAACACTTCGGTCAGGTAAGCCCCGTAGTTAAAACTGAGTCCGATCACTCCGTAGAAGAAGCCGTTAAAGCTATCAGGAACAAGACTGTTGTTTTGCAGTACCGTCATAAGCTGAAAGGCAATGGTGTAGGGGTTGAAGCCCAGGCTGCTGAGTAGGTTGCCGAAGCCGTAGTACCAGATGAGCAATTGAACCAGCACAGGGGTACCACGTATTACCTCGACGTAGAGCGTAGCTAGCCAGCGTATCGGTACGTAAGATGATAGCCGACCAAGCGCTCCGCCGAAACCCAATAGTGTTGCAAGTACAATGCTCACAAGTGAAATAATGATGGTCGCAACCGTTCCTTGTAGCAAAAAAGGCAGATAGAGGATTATGAGAGGTTTAAAACTGTAGAGGTAGTAAAAAAAACCAAATATGACTACTGTCAACGCGATGAAGAAGAGAGAGTTCAGCCCCTTTGTACCTCGCTTATTCATAGGTTTGCACGTAAGCGCTGCTCAAGCAGCCTAGCGAGATAAGAGGTCGGCAGGCTAAGTAGTAGGTAAAGCACGATAGCAAGCGCATAGCCCGCAAAGGGATTACTGCCGTGATGCGATACCCAGGCGCTCAGTACAGCGGTCAATTCAGTGCCGGAAATGATACTCACGACAGATGAGTCTTTCAACATATAGATAAAATCATTGACGAAGGGAGGAATCATCAAGGGAATGGCTTGCGGTAGCACAATGCGCAAGAAACTTTGCCTCTTTGTAAATCCAAGTGACAGAGCAGCTTCTATCTGCCCGTAATCGACAGAGAGCATACCTGCACGAAATATCTCTGCTTCATAGGCGGCGTAGTTAAGTGCTAGGGAAGTGATGCCTGCCACCCAGGCGTTGTCGTATTGAGCGAGATTGAAGGATACCAGTACAGCTCCGACACCGTAGTAGAGCAAAAAAAGTTGTGTAAGCATAGGTGTACTGCGCATGACCTCAATGAAAATACGGGCAGGCGTTTTCAGCCAGAGCAGATGCGAGCCACTCATAAGAGCAAGAATCAGGCCCAAGAATAGTGCGAGAGGAAAAGAGACAGCGCAGTAAATAAGTGTATCTCTTGCACCACCCAAAAAAGCAAGAAAGTCCTGGTGCGTCAAGTTCATCGAACGCTACACGATACCGATCTGCGCCTGTAGATCATTCCACATACTCCACTTCACATAAATTCTATGAAGCGTACCGTCCTTCTTCAGTATGTCGAATGCTTGATTGATTTCATTTAGTAGTGTCTGGGCGTTGGGATTCTGCTTGTTAAAGCCAACGACATAATCATCGGCCTTGAACGGCTTGCCTATCGGTCTCAAGTCTGGGTTTTTTGTCCCTCCTGGGCCAGCCCCTAGCACATAGTAGGCAACGGCTGGTTGATCTATTAACACAGCATCAATCTTCTTCTGAGCAAGATCGTCGAAGGGTAGGTCAGTATCATAGAGTTTTGTCTTGATCTTCGTATCTGTCCCTAAAATGTCTGCAGCTTTATAGCCTGCACCCGTGCCGACCGTGTAGCCTTCCAAGTCGGTCAGCGAAACGTCACTCGTGTCGTTGAATTTGGCAAAGCGCTCATCATCCTTGCGTACAACAGTTTGCTGACCGTAGTGATAATAAGGAACGGAGAACAGTTCAGTTTTCTTGCGGTCCTCTGTAATTTCCCACCCATTCATAATCATATCGAACTGGTTAGCTTGCAATGCCGCTTCAAGCTTGTTATAGTCGGTTTCGACTTGATGCTGAGTGATACCCATCAGCTTAGCGATAGCATTAGCGACCTCAACCTCAAAGCCGACGAGGTTGTTGGGGTTAGCCGGGTCTTTAAAGACGTATGGAGCGCCAGAGGTAAAGTCTGCTCCCCACTGCAGCTTGTCGGGTACTAGTAGTCCCTTGCTTGCTACACTCGTTGCTCCTGGGGCATTTGACGTTGTAGAAATATTGCCGCCGCATGCTACTAGCAAGGACTCAAGAGACGCGCCGACAGCAATAACACCTCCTGCTTGACGTGCCTGCTTGAGAAGCTTTCTCCTGGTGAGTTTATACATCATATCATGGCCTTATTTATAGTAATGCTATCCTGTACTACGATATTTTTGCAGCACATATCACGCTCTTTAGGTGGGATAGCGAGTGTGACACCGTGCCATCGGGTTCCATCCTTATCAGGCACAACCATTCTGATTACGATGAGCGTAGTGTAACGCCTCAGCGATCTTGTGAAGTCCTGGTTGGAAAAGCTCAACTGTATTTTGTGATTTGCTATGCTTTCTTGACAAGACCTTAACTGGATAGTGACCTGTAGCATAACACAGGTACACTACAATATGATTGTAGTCCTAATAAGTAATCTGAAGAGTCTTAATTTCAGCATGCCCTGCGCAACTGCCGGAACTGTTCATGGTAGCTGCGCAGGGCACTGATGCTCTTCAGGGGAATATATCTTAAGGGATATGTTTTTTAGTAGGAACTTTTAGTATAATGTTTTTGAAAAGTCTCCTGAAGGAGGAACTATGGGCCGAAAGGCATGGCTCTCGCGAGGGCCTATCACGCTCGTAACTGCTCTGGCAACGCTGTTGGCACTCACATTGGGATTTCTGGGAGTGTCTGGCTTGCATACATTCGCAGCATCGAGTAGCTGTCAACTCAACTCAACTGGAAATACCATTCATCATGTGATCTATATTCAATTTGATAACCTACACTTCACACGTGACAATCCCAATGTTCCGTCTGACCTTGAGCAGATGCCCAATTTGCTCAACTTTATCGAGGGAAATGGGGTACTGCTCTCCAACCATCACACACCACTGATCGCTCATACAGCAACCGATATCCTCACCTCGCTGACGGGCGTCTATCCTGACCAGCATGGCGTGCCGATCAGTAACAGTTATCGTTACTTTAATCCAGATGGTACTAGCAACCCTGCTGTTTCTTTTGGCTACTGGACTTCGCCGATGTTCGACCCAAGCACGTCATCACCAACTGACAAAACTTTTAACATGCTCACTGCTAGTGGCAAGAATACCCCAGCACCTTGGGTTCCGTACACGCGTGCAGGATGCAACTTTGGTGCGGTTGCCACTGCGAACACTATCCTTGAGAATACTACTGTCGACGTTCCGACGGTCTTCGGGCCGACCTCAGCGCAGGCAACTGAGGCAAAAACCAATCCCACCCTTGCGCAAGCTGACTTCGTTGGCATTGGCATCCACTGTGCCCAGGGAGCCACACTCTGCTCCTCTGCCAGCGCAGGCGAACCCGATAAACTACCTGACGAACCGGGTGGCTACTCAGGATACATGGGCCTCTTCGGTCACAAGTACGTTGCACCGCAGATCAGTCCGAATGGACCGCTGACAGATTTGAACGGCAACGTCATTCAGGATGCTGCGGGCAACAAAGGCTTCCCCGGCTTTGATGGCATGTCCGCGGCCACCTCTCTTGCTTATGTAGCGGCAATGCAGGAACATGGGGTGCCGGTCACCTAT
>JAFATZ010000245.1 GCA_019243675.1 Ktedonobacteraceae bacterium
AGCAACTAAAAGGTGACTCGAAAACCTGAAAATCCCGGAAACTGTCACTTGTTTCCATTGCAGTAACGTGATACACTACAGGTACTCAGGAAGAATCCCTAGCACTGCACGCCATTCCTTACAGACTGCCGGACGCTAGCAAGATGCAAGAGCGACGATGGAAAGATGAGTAAGGAAGCCAGAAGTTAGTAGCTTTTAGCCTAAATAACAGGCTGCTAGGCATGGTTGCGTGATACAATGTGATAGAGATAAATAGGAGGCGGCACTCTTTCTGCTAAGTAAAGAGCACCGATCGGGATGTGACGAAGAGAATACTTGTTGTAGATGATAGAAGCGAGTTGCTGCACCTGATGCGGCGCGTCCTGGAGGAAGAGCAGTATCAGGTTTCGATCTTGCAAGATGGCAAGCTTGCCTTCGGCCATGTTAAGGATCACCCGCCTGACTTACTCATTCTCGATTTGAAGTTGGGTGACATGTCCGGGCAGGAGATTCTGAAACAGATTAGAAGCGATGCTGGTACTGCTGATGTTCCTGTCATCGTTTATACTGCGGCAGTACTTGAAGCTCAAGAGGTTACTAAGCTTATAGAGAGTGATAGACAACACTATCACAGTGTACACGTGTTACAAAAACCCTTTGAACTTGAGGTATTGCTCGATAGAGTGGAAGCACTCTTGGCGATGCCCGAACGCTGAGCGGATCTATGCTCCCTCATGCATTGCTTGACTGGAAGGCACTCGATTATTTTTTATATTGTGTTAGACGGTATTTGTAACAGAAAGGAAATGGATTGTCATGCGCTTTTTATTTGGACTGCTAATCGGTGTGATCATCGGGATGTTGTTTGCTCCGCAAGCTGGTGAGGTTACACGCGCTCGGCTTGCTGAACAGGGCATTCAGTTGCCCACGGGTCTACTTAGCGGTGACTTAGGCGCACGAGCCGTAGAAGCTCTTGCCCAGGGACAGGAACTGTATACACGCACCAAGAATGAACTGACCAGCCGCTATAGTAACATGGGCTAAGCTACCAACATGACAAAAGAGAGACAGCACATGAGATACCTCATGTACTGTCTCTCTTTTGTCATGTTGGTAGAATCTGTAAGGCATCAGCAAAACGATTAAAGAAATTGAATAGGCCAATGACGCTTGTAATCTCCACTAGTTCGCCATCGTCAAAGTGTGCTTGCAGTTCGTCCCAGAGTTGCTCATCTACTTCACGCGCACTCGTTGTCATAATCTCAGCATAGCGTAATGCCACCAGTTCGCGCGTATTAAACAGGTGTTGGTGTGTATCAATATGGTATAGTGCGTCCAGCAATTCCTCGCTTACCCCCATCTGCCTTGCCAAGGCAGTATGTTCAGCCATTCAGTAGGAGCAATGATTCACCTGCGAGACGCGTATCGCCAGTAACTCTTTCAGTTGCGGCTCAACGCTACCCGTGCGCATGACAGCTTGCAGCAGTTGCATAGCGTGGTGCATAATCTCAGGCCGATGAGCCATAACACGAAACAGCGTAGCCATCGTAGAGACATCGGCACCTTCTGTTGGCGATATCTGTACCTTATCGTCTGGTGGAATGCGTGACATAGCTGGGTCTCCTCTTTATTCACAAGTATTCTTTGTTCTGTCATATTCTAGGCTGTGAATAGGGCGGCTGCAAGGGGTGTCGTTGCCTTTTTTCCTCTCGACGTGAGTGGATAGCTTTGGTATAATGATGCTGGTAACAGATAGAACACTAGTTTCATTTGGGAGTACATTATGAAGGACCGACTCGTCTCGCCACAGATGAGCGAAGAGGAACAGTTGATTGAAACTAGCCTCCGCCCTCATCGTCTGGCGGAATACATCGGGCAGGAGAAGATCAAGCAGAACTTGAGCATTTTGTTGGAAGCTGCTCGCCGTCGCCATGAGTCGGTTGATCATGTCTTGCTCTATGGGCCGCCGGGGTTGGGCAAGACGACACTCTGTAACATTATCGCCGCCGAGATGGGGGTTAGTATGAAAACCACGTCGGGGCCAGCGATTGAACACGCCGGGGACCTAGCTTCTATTCTTACGGGATTGCAGCCAGGTGAGGTACTCTTTATCGATGAGATACACCGTCTCGCTCGTGCTATAGAAGAGCGTCTGTATTCGGCAATGGAAGATTTTGCCCTCGATGTGGTAATTGGTAAGGGACCAGGCGCTAAGTCGCTGCGCCTCTCATTGCCTCCATTCACAATAGTGGGTGCGACGACACGCGTCGGAGCACTGACAGCACCACTGCGCGACCGCTTTGGAGCTATCTACCGCCTGGAATACTACGAGGTGTCAGCGCTCGAAAGCATTCTCACACGCTCGGCGCACATTCTTAAGGTGCCCGCTGAAGCCGATGGCATTCGAGAGATAGCTGGTCGCGCCCGAGGTACACCACGCATTGTTAACCGCCTACTCAAGCGTGTCCGCGACTATGCCCAAGTGAAAGCCGATGGTGTTATCACACGTGATGTGGCACGGGCAGCACTCGACATATTAGAAATTGACGAGATCGGGCTTGATCAGACCGACCGCAACATGTTGCTCTCTATCATTCAGAAGTTCAACGGTGGTCCGGTTGGCCTCGATACGCTCGCCGCCAGTACCAGTGAGGATACGGAGACGATTGAGGATGTGTACGAACCTTACCTGCTACAACTTGGTTTCATCGCACGTACGCCGCGTGGACGCGTTGCCATGCGTGCTGCATATGAACATCTTGGGCTAACGCCCCCTACAAGCTTATGGACAGCAATACCTTGAAGAGCAGCGATTTTGATGATGATCTTCCTCAGGAATTGATCGCCCAGACGCCCATCGAGCCACGCGACTCCTCGCGCTTGCTTGTGGTTGACTGCGCCACTGGCCAACTGCAGCATCGTCGTCACTTCTACGACATCGCAGACTATCTGCACTCCGGTGACCTATTGATTGCCAATCAGAGTCGTGTCATTCCAGCACGTCTAGCAGGGCGTAGAGCCGAGTCTGAGGGTGCAGTTGAAGTCTTACTGCTCTGCGAACGCCCCGACCTCGGCGCGAATTGCTGGGAGACACTGGTACGCCCTGGTCGTCGCTTACGTGAAGGGGCGCGTATCCTCTTTGCTGATACAACAGGAGTGGATAGATTGGCTGCTGATGTAGTGCAGCGCACCGACGTAGGAGGACGCATTGTCCGCCTTTCCCTCATCAATGCATCAAACTCGGTAGGGGCCCGATTTATCGTGCCTCCGCTTAACCCCCA
>JAFATZ010000322.1 GCA_019243675.1 Ktedonobacteraceae bacterium
GAACGGGGTGTGATCGTTGAGAATTTGTACGCCCGTTGTTGGACAACAAGCGGTATTCGATTGTGTAAAAAGCTAGGCATGCAAGGAGAAGAGTACGCTGACGAACCTGGACGCTGGCGATTTTCGCTCAATGTGCCTTCCTCTGACTCACTCTTAGTACAGGAGTACAAGCATGCATACAGCCAGCAGAGGGGAGGGAACGATGAAAAAATGGTGTAAGCAAGCGCTTACTGACTTCATGCCATGATAGAAAGAAAAAGACAGGTTGTCAAGATGCTTTGCATCGGTGTGAAGAGGCTTGTAGAGATGCTTCAGATACTGTCAAGCCTCCATGTGCATGAATTTTGTGTCGAGATGTTTGTCAGCTTGTATAAGCGCTCCTATAATATCAGGACAGTTAAATACAATGTGCGTGAAATAGTATGGAGGAAAGACTTGATAAGGATTCTCGACAGTATCGGTGATCCAGAACAATTACGTAAGCTGACTATTGCACAGATGGAACAGTTGGCACAAGAGATTCGGCGTGAAATCATCGAGAAAGTTTCGGTGAAGGGTGGGCATCTAGCGCCTAATTTAGGTGTGGTAGAGCTTACTATGGCTCTGCACTACACCTTTCATACGCCCAATGACTTGCTTGTATGGGACATTGGTCATCAAGCGTATGTCCATAAGCTGCTGACTGGCCGTCGCGAGCGCTTTCATACCATTCGTCAATTTGGGGGCCTCTCCGGCTACTTGCGTCGCGACGAAAGCCCCTACGATGTCTTTGGTGCCAGTCACGCTAGCACATCTATCTCGGCTGCTCTTGGTCTAGCAGTAGCACGCGACCTGCAAGGCCAAGATTTCAAGGTCGTGGCTATTATTGGGGATGGCGCGTTGACTGGTGGCATGGCCCTAGAGGCTATTAATAACGCTGGTAGCCTGAAGAAAAATCTCATCGTCGTTTTGAATGATAATGACAAGTCCATTTCCGATAACGTCGGCGCACTGCACCACTACCTAACGAAGGTGCGCCAAGTAGAGACTTCCCCTCACTACCACCGTTTACGTGAGATGGCTAAGGCATTGATAGAGCGGCTGCCCCTCGTCGGCAAAAAAGCGCGTGAGGCAGCAGGACGGGCAGAGACCAGCTTCAAGCAATTCGTTATGTACAACAAGAATGGAGCTATCTTTGAAGAGTTAGGCTTCAAGTTCTTCGGTCCTTTCGACGGACACAACCTGCCTCTGCTGCTGGACGTGTTCAAGAATGTGAAGCAGATGAAGGGGCCTGTGATGATACAGGTGGTCACGAAGAAAGGTAAGGGATGGGAGGTGGCGGAGGACGACTCGACGAAGTGGCATGGCCCCGGTGCATTCGATTATGTCACCGGAACCATCAAGAAGAATCCCTCTGATCCGCCGAGTTACACTGATGTCTTCGCCAATACCCTAGTAGCAATAGCTGAGAAGGATGCCTCTATCATTGGCATCACTGCTGCGATGGCAGAGGGCACTGGCCTCAAGAAGATGCAACAACGGTTCCCTGAACGCTACTTCGACGTTGGTATTGCCGAGCAACATGCTGTCACCTTTGCAGGCGGTATAGCAGTTGCTGGTCTGTGCCCTGTGGTGGCCATCTACTCCACTTTTCTGCAGCGTGCCTATGACCAGGTGATTCACGACATCTGCGTTCAGAACCTTCACGTTGTATTTGCTATGGACCGTGCGGGTATCGTCGGTGAGGATGGTCCTACACAGCATGGTGTCTTTGACATCGGCTTTATGCGCTCTATTCCAAACATGAAGCTCATGGCTCCAAAGGACGAGGAAGAGTTGCGCCACATGCTCTACACGGCTATCTACATAGATGGGCCAGTCGGACTGCGCTATCCACGGGGGAAAGCGCTAGGCGTTCCGCTCACGGAAGAACTGCATACATTGCAGATTGGCAAGGCTGAACTGCTCAGTCCCGCAACACTTGAGGAGGCACAAGCTTCAGAATGCGCTATTCTGGCCTATGGATCAACTGTAGCGCAAGCCGAGATAGCGGCAAAAGAGCTACTAGAGGAAGGCATTCGTGTTGCCGTGGTGAATGCTCGCTGGGCCAAACCGCTAGACGAGGAGATGATTCTACAGTTGGCAAGAGGGACGCGTCGGCTTGTCACCATTGAAGATCATGTCATCGCCACTGGCTTCGGCAGTGCAGTGCTAGAACTGTTGGAGGCTCACAGCTTGAAGGGCATAGATATACGACTGATTGGTCTGCCGGACAAATTTGTGGAGCATGGCGCACCTACCATCCTCAAAGAACTGTACGGTATCTCCTCGGCACATGTGAAAGATACTATACGAGCGATGCTAGGCTCAGAAGAGCATAGTTTCCAAAAACAGAGCGTTTCATAACACTGCATTTTCGTTTTATTGGATGACGAGTGCGCGTCACTTTTTGTCGCAGATGTTGATCCTCTAGTCAATATCTTGCGGCAAAAAGTGACGCGCACCCATTTGTCCCGTGTATGAAGAATGGAGGCTTGCTGGTTCGTCTCGTGCAAAAAGACACGTCTCCAAACGTTTTATTGGTAAAGCTATCACAGATCATTTCTTATTAAAGGAGTTGTAGCTTGGGCACAGCCGATAAGGTTGCTCTTGTTATCCCTGCCCTGAACGAGGAAGCCGCGCTTCCACATCTGCTTACTGAAATTCCATCTAATAGAGTACAATGGGTTATTGTGGTTGATAACGGCAGTACCGATGCAACTGCCGCTGTCGCTAAGGAAGCAGGCGCTATCGTTGCCAGTGAGCCGATACGGGGCTACGGGCGGGCTTGTTTAAAGGGATTGCGTACAGCGGCAGAGCTTGATGCAGATATCGTTGTGTATATGGATGGTGATGGCAGTGATGATCCCGCCGATCTTGACATGATGCTAACTGCTGTGTGCGAAGGTCGAGCCGACCTTGTTATCGGTTCACGCGTCAGTACACGCTCTGAGCGCAGTGCTATTCCTGTTCAGGCCCAACTTGGTAATTGGTTGGTGAGCCGCATGATCCATGTCTTGTATGGTATTGCCCTGCACGATATTGGCTCATTTCGCGTGATCCGTTGCTCTGCGCTAGAGGCATTACATATGTGCGAAATGACCTTTGGTTGGCCCGTTGAAATGCTCGTCAAAGCCGCACGGGCAGGCTATCGCATTGTTGAGCTGCCCATTCACTACCGAAGGCGTAGCCATGGTCATTCTAAAGTTGCGGGGACAATTATCGGTAGCGCCAAAGCTGCGTACTGTATGCTTAGTACAACACTACGTTATGCGCGGGGGAGCCATGCCTAATCTATTGTCTTCTGATACAGCGCTAGTGGTTATGGCCCGTTATCCTGAACTAGGCAAGACAAAGACACGTCTGGCGCGTACCCTAGGCGATAGAGAAACGGTACGGCTCTATCGGGCTTTTCTGACCGACCTTGCCCAACGTTTCGCTGCCTTTTGTCGGCTCCACTGGGCATACACGCCAGCAGAAGTTGACTTTCAGGCATTCATCACTACATTGGCACCAGCACATGTTCAACAGATGGCGTGCTTTCCCCAGCAAGGCCGCGATCTTGGCGCACGTCTACACGACGTGTTTCGCTGGACGAAGCAGCATGGCTTCGCGTATACGATTGTGATTGGCTCGGATTCACCACACATCGGCCATAAGCTTGTGAGCGAGGCCCGGGTAGCCCTCGATGAGGCCGATGTAGTGCTTGGACCCGCCGAGGATGGCGGCTATTATCTTATCGCCATGCGCGAGCCATACGACGTATTTAGCGGTATACCGATGAGTACCTCTGTTGTTGCACAGATGACCTTTGCCTTAGCGCAGCAGCAGGGTTTAAAGGTAAGCCTGTTGGAGACACTGTTAGACGTTGACGAATTCGCTGACCTACAACGTCTGGCACGATTATTAGCAGCAGATTGCACGCTGGCACCGCTCACCGCCGCTTACTTGACTACTATGAGGAGTGCTTAACTGTTTTCAAAAATGTGTTTAAACATATGCATTTAGAACTGGAGTCCTAAAATAGAGCAAAGTGCGCACTACATTCTTCCTAGACGGGTAGTCTCAATGACTACCCGTTTGTGCTATCTTGCTCTTCAGTAACTCTGCTTTCCTGTAATGCCTCTTTATATTGCATACTTACCGATGAACCCGACTCTTTTACGTCCATGATGAAAGCCCTCTTTCCTGGCGCTTTAGGTTCTATTTCGTGCAGTCCGAACGCTTGTAAGAGTCGTATTCCGTTGTGTGTGGCTCCTAATGCTATTACTTTATCAATAATAATACCTCTTCTTCCTAAGTCGATGATTGCGTTTATCAATCTGCTTGCAAGTGCTGCTCCGTATCGGCGTCTTTTGTCTTTGTCAAGATCAGGATCAATGCCTATAGCACCAATGTAGAGGTCTATGTGTTTTCCTGGTTCAAATGTTTCTATCTCCTGGGCGCTGAGCGCTGCTTGGCTTATGGTGTCTGACCTGAGAAGCCTCTCTAGTGTCTTTGAGCCTGGCTTGAGGGGCAGAATAGTCGCAAATCCGATCACCTCGTTGTCTTGTTTGAGAGCATATTGTGTCTCAGCATTCCTCTCAAGGAGCATATACCTCCAGCTTGGAATTGTTGTGCTGTTGCCCGATGAGAAGAGAGCATTGCCTACTCTTGCAATTCCTGCCAGGTCTTCTCTCGTTGCTACGGTGAAATTGAGGGCGGTTGTCTCCTCTTCTGTGTTGACAAATGCGTTGAGTTCGTTAGCTAGATTGTATACATCCCTCTTTCGATAAAATCCCTGTTTTCTTCCGTCTGGTAGTAAGTAATGGATTTTCCCTTTCGCGACGTACCTTCTTATCGACTCGTTACTGAGGTGTAGTATCCTTGTGGCTTCTGTCAAGGTGCAGTAGCCTTTGGGCGGTTTCATTCTAGGCATGGTAATTTCTCTTCGCTCTAGGTTCTCCGCTATTCTAGCGATTTCTTCGCAAGTTCGCAACGTCAGTGACGTTGTACTTGACGAAATTTGCGTGGGATAGTATATTTAGCATGTAACGTTACAATAGTTCGTAACGTATCGAGTAAAGTTTTAATAGTTTGTAGTGAAAACCTATGTAATGCAGTTTCGTAGCAGTTGTTTCGGAAAGGCAGCTACTATGTGCGACACCATCCAACACCCTATTACTATCCCGATGGAAGACCCCATCATCCACACGGACGAGCGTCCTTTTTGTGCGTTCGACCCCTTTGCTGATTGTCCCTGCCACGAAGATCCCATCCTGATTGATCACGTGGCAGACCAGGTGACCGACGGCTTGACCCCCAGCGAAGCTACTCGTGTCGTGACTGGCCGACAGTGCTGCTAGAAAGGAAGGTTCCCATGTCTACCCACCCTGACTTCTCTGTCGAGTCCATCAGTGAGCACGCGCCCTGGATGCCACTGGAAGGACTCATTGACCAGTGGGCGGCGTTTGCCCAGGAGGCCACGACGCCCTTGCTGAGTAAAGCGGTGAGTGCTGCCTTTGCGGCCTTCTCCTACGAACAGGAGGCACTCGCCTCCTACCACATGGCCTGCACGGAGCACCCCCTGGGCACCACGGCCTATTGGCCGTCCGTGCTCGAAGCCTACGACCCGACCCTTGATGACTTAGAGCGGGCGACCAAAGAGTGGACGGCGGTAGCCTATGCTCTCAGAAGTGCCGCCTTCGGGCGGGATGGCGTGTGTCTGCACACGTTGCGTGGCTTGGTGACTGAGGCCCTCACCCAACGCCAGCGTGTCTGTCGTATCGCGCACGTGGTCCGCGCTGAGCAACAGCGGCGCTACCAGCCGCAACAGCAACGGCAGGTACAGCCATGAGAGAACAACGCGCCTCATGGGAGCAACAGCAGAGACGCTCCTTGCACGCCGATACGTACGAGGAAGAAGAGGATGACGCCCTTTATGAGGTGCGCCCGCCTTCCAGTGTGCGCCGCTATCACACGACCAGTGACCACTGCCACCTGACACACCGCCCCCGCTATGAGGTGGAAGTACGCCGTGGCTATACCATCCCCAGGCGTGCCAGTCAACAGCAGCCAACCAGGCAGCAGGCCCCGCCACCAGAGACAAGAACACCCCCGCCACAGCACGGCATGCATCGGGTGTTCTATGTAGGAGTGGCCATGTTGGTCATGCTGCTGGGCTGGCTGGTACTGAGTGCGCTCCTGTCCTGGTGGCAGATCACCCAAGATGATTGGCACTACGGACGGCCTCGCACCTATCAAACCGATGCTCATGTTGGGCACAGTGATACTAAGACACCAAGTCACTTCCTCGCTCTCAACCTGCATGGCCATAGTGCAGTCATTGAGTTTCCAGGCGGCGACGCCACCCATGCCAAGGTCTACTTGGGCCCGGTCTTGAGTGGCCCAGGAGCAGACCTGGTTCCAGTGACGGTGAGCTTTCGGGATGTGACAGGCGACGGCAAACCCGATATGGTTCTGCAGATGGGCGAGCAAACCGTGGTTTTTGTTAATGACACCGTTGATGGAGTCGCCCAATTCCGCCCCGCACGCGCAGGTGAGACGAGTGGGCTGTAAACAAAGAGATGGGCACCAAGTATGGTAATCCTACTTGGTGCCCAGCAAGAAAGGACACACAGCGATGGACGAACATCTCCACGAGGAAATTAACGGTCTGCTTGAGCAGTTGCACCAGCGCTATGAGCAGCAAGAGGGTGATCTACCGGAGCAGGACGAGACGGCGGACACTCCTGATGAGGAGCAAGTCCCCCCGCCGCCTAAGGTGTATGTCTATGTGCTGGATAGACCCCTAGAAGAGCATCTGGCCGAGCAAGAAGAGGTAGTGGAGAGTGCCGCTCCTCCTGAGCAAGCAGCGGACCCTCTCACGCAGCCACCCACCAGGAGCAAGCGTAAGCTGCATGTGGTCGTGGTAGTCGGCTGCCTTGCTGTGGTTGGGGTACTAGCAGGAATGCTGGCCTCGTTGCTGCTCACGCCACCCACCGCGACCATCACAATTGTACCGGTCGCCACCCCGATCAGCAGTACCATGCAGGTCACCGTAGTGACAGGCACCCCAACGCGTGCTCAGCATGAGGTACAAGGTCGTCTGTTGTCTTCGCTAGTGATGAGTCAAGAGAGCACTTTGCCGACGACTGGCACAGGTTATCAAGAGGTACGCGCTGCCCAAGGTATGGTTACCTTCTACAATGCCGCCCTTACTGAGCAAGTCATCCCTGCAGGCACGCTACTCACAGGTACCGATGGGGTCGAGGTCGTCACGGAGCAGGATGCAGCTATTCCTGCTGTGGTGTATCCGACTCTTGGGCAGGCAAGTGTGCCTGCCCATGCGACGGTGAGTGGACCCACAGGCAACATCAGAGCAGCAGATATCTACGGCCCATGTTGTCGGGTGAGTGTCTCGGCGACTAATAGTGCCTTTAGCGGAGGCCAAGACGCCCGCATGTTCCCGATGGTGACCCAGCAGGATCTTGACCAAGCCGTGAGCACGCTCAAGGCGGCACTTGCCAGCAGTGTGCAGGCCGCTGTACAAGCACAAGTGCATCCAGGCGAACACGTGATTAGTCCTGTGCCTTGTACGCCCACCATTACCCCCGATCACCGAGCGGGAGAAGAGGCCGCCCAAGTAACAGTGACCGTGAGTGAGTCCTGTACGGCAGAGACCTATGATGCCGCCGCTGTCGAGACCCTGCTCACACAGAGCACCACTCAACAGGCTACTACGCAATTGGGAGTAGGCTACGCGCTCACAGGGGAGCTAGAGACCTCCATTCTCCATAGCAGCATACAGGATGCACAGCGCGGGGTCGTCACCTTAGAGGTGAAGGGAGCAGGGCTGTGGACCTACCAGTTCACGAATGCGCAACTCGACCAGATGAAGCAGGTCATTGCAGGCAAGAGTAAAGCCCAGGCGACCGCGCTCTTGTTGCACACCCCAGGGGTACGTAGCGTCTCGGTGAGTCTGGCTGGCACGAGCACGCTTCCTCGTGATATGCAAGCACTACGGATGGTGGTCGTCTATGGGGTGTAGGCAAAGAACATAGCAAGGAGGAACCGCAGATGTTGATCGCAAAAAAGATTAGGCTAGCAGTGAGCGAGCAGGATGCAGCGACCCTAGAATGGATGCAAGGCAAGTGTCGAGCGTTATATAATTGGTGGGTCATGCGCCTACGCAACGGGGAGAAGTGGCCTGGATGGGAAGCAGCGAAGAAGACGCTGCAAGCAAGTAAGGAGTATGACCCTGAACTATGCTTTGTCTATGGCAAACTGTTACACGAGGTGTACTTCCGGCTGCATGAGGCGATGAAAGCCTTCTTTCGGCGGGTCGAGAACGGAGAGAAGCCAGGCTTTCCACGGGTACGCCCACGACACAACTTTTTCACGCTGATCTACCCAGCGATGTACCTCAAAGTGGAGGGGAGGCACATTACGCTGCCTACCGGAGGTGGTGGGAAGCATGGACCCAAGCGGTACCCTGATATTATAGCCACCCTCACGGAAGAAGCCCCCACAGGCTACAGAGAGGTCGCGATCTCTAGAGATGGACAAGGACACTACTACGCGTCCTTTGTCCATGAGGTCAAAGAAGAGACCCATGAGCAGCAGGGCGTCCTTGCGCTTGACTTGGGAATAAAGACGTTAGCAACAGGAGTGAACGAGCAAGGACGTTTCTACCACATTGGTGGGTTCAAGGGCAACACGTGGTATAATAAGCAACTAGATAAGCTCCGCTCCAAGCGCAGCAAGTGTAAGAAGAAATCACGGCGCTATATCCACTTGTCGAAGGTCTACAAGCGAGTGTCACAAAAGAAGCGCAATAAACAACAGGACTGTCTGCATAAAGCATCGCATCTCATCGCGCACAAAACGGTTGAGAGAACCATTGTGCTCGGTGATCTTTCCCAACGGCAGATGGTCAGCAAAGAGCACAAAGAGAGAAACAAGCGCCTGAATAGGGCAGTCTTCAACGATTGGGGACTGTACAGCTTCGTGCAGATGCTCAGGTACAAATGCCTGCTCTACGGGAAAGAACTGGTCATCCTAGATGAACGCGATACGTCGAAGACCTGTAGTCGGTGTGG
>JAFATZ010000344.1 GCA_019243675.1 Ktedonobacteraceae bacterium
TCTAGACCATGCTCGTACTCTGCAGCAATATGGTATGTTCTTAATACGACAAGATGGTGTAGAAGGAAAGGAGTATCAACGAGGATTGGGATATTTGCAGGAAGCACGCCAGATGTTCAAAGAGTGCCATGCGTCACTCGATTTGCAACTGGTTGAGCGCGAGCTGTCCAGGAAAGAACAAACCATGACAAAGCAAAAATAAAGTGAGAGCACGAAAAAGAGGCACCCTTCCGTGCCTCTTTTTCGTGCTCTCACTTTATTATCTCTATCACATCCATAATATTTGAGGTGAACATCTCCGCATGATACGACTAACAGATTGTGAGATGCCTGCCTCCTTCTTTTAGTACTGCTATGCTCGCCTATGACGTGTCGCGTACAAGCTTCATTTGGAGCATACAGGGGAAAGCATGTAATTTTTGTCATGCACGCACCTCTGCTCGTGTATATTTTACTCACAGACTAAGTAATGAATTCGGTATAGCAACCCAATCAATCGTCGATTGGCTTTGCAGGCCGAAGCAGCGTACCGCACGAAAGGATGGGCCACACATGGGTCTCGCTCTCAGCAAACAGCAAATGCTTCTTCTCCTTGTGCTTGCTCTTTTGACTGTCCTAGTCATTAGCGCTGTTGTCTTCTCTACTGTTATCCACTTCAACGCGCTGCATTGGGCGACGAGTTGGCTTTCACCTAATTTGATGTATGGCGGTGTTTAAAATGACGCACATATATCATGTCGTCAAGATATCAGTTAGACTGGACGTGCGTATGAACGTGGCCCTGTGTGCTGGAATTGTGTGCTGATTTGCGTAGTGTGATCTGGAAAGGATAGTGTGAGATGTCGCATTATGATTAGGGACTAGTCAGACAAGAAAGAAGCGAGGGCAAGGGGCGACACTGACCCTTGCCCTCGCTGTATTGCCGCACGATACGCTTTTTTGCGAAGGTTTGTACAGGATGCCGAAAGGTGGAAGTAGAATTCACCCCGTCGCAGGCATGCTTAAAAAAGACCTCGAGGGACTAAGGTAGCATTTTTAAGCATGCCAGGAGTAAACCTAGGTAAATTATCAGTCCCGTGCATACTCCGAAGTAAGAGATGTGTTCTCGTGTCCACTTGAGTCACTTATCTTCTTAGCATATGCTAATATTAGCATGCCCTAATATGATTTGTCAAGGGGAGATAGCAGAACATTATTGCACAATTACGGTCAGATTCATGTTCTCGTGAACACTGCAGTAGAGATGATAGGTGCCAGCGGTGTTGAACGGGCCAATGGTGTGCATCTCGCCAGCGCTGCTAATTTGCAAGTTACTTACCGTTGGCGCACCAGGTTCTGTGGCTGGTACGGCGCTTCCGTTCTTCCAAGAACCGTTGCCGATGATATGGGTTGTCGCCGTATCGTTGATCAGGTTGATGCTACTTCCCTTGCTAATAGTGACAGATGGCTCTGCGAAGTTCGTACTGCTCATATGAACAGCAGTACTACTGCTACTGCTGCCAGCCCCTCCACTGCTACCGCATGCTACAGTTAGAACTGCGAACAGACTCAGCATTGCTAGAACTATGAGAAGTTTTTTCATACGAAAATGGCTCTCCTTTGAGATGAGAATAGAAAAAATGATGGGGTATCACAACTATATGCTACCTACTACTTACTATACACAGTGAGGCAAGCCCTGGCCTCTTGACAAATTTCGTTTGGTTGTATAACTTCCATATAGAATAAGCCAGAGCCAATCCATTTAAAGACTGATGATAGGCAAAAGGAGTTTTTTTACTTGAATGCTATTACTATGCAGGCACAGACTCATGTGCTGCGCCTGCTCGTGCTGGCGGCGCTGCTGCTCGGGATCAGTGCCGCCCTTGGTGTGAAAAGCCAGCACATGTATGTTGCTGCCGTTCGCCCTCTTGCTACTAAAGGTGCGTTAGTATCTCGAGGTGTAATTCCTCCTACAGATGCTCAATGCCGCGCTACTGCCTCTCAACGCCCGTGCTACAGTCCCCAGGAGATACGTAACGCGTACGGGGTAACCCCTCTCATCGACAGAGGTTTCACGGGTAAGGGGCAGACTATCGTGATTATTGACTCGTTCGGTAGTCCAACCCTTGCCAATGATTTGAAGGTGTTTGATAAGGGCTATGGATTGCCCGATCCTCCCCAACTCACCATTCTTTCGCCGTTGGGCACAGTCCCTTTTGATCCCACCAACTCCGATCAACAGGGTTGGGCCTCGGAGACCACGCTCGATGTTGAGTGGGCACATGCCCTCGCACCTGATGCAAATATTCTGGTCATGACCAGCCCAATTTCAGAGACACAAGGCGTACAAGGACTGCCCGAGTTCCTATTCCTGGAGAAGTACGCCGTCAATCAGCATCTCGGTCAGATCATCTCCCAAAGCTGGACTGCTACCGAAAACACCCTTTTCGATAAAGCGGGTAAATACACCATTGGGCAGTTTGAGAACTTCTACAAAGAGGCGGTGAAAGCACATGTTACCATTTTTGCTTCATCTGGTGACTCTGGTGCAGCTAATCCTGACGTGAACGGCAAAATCTATCCTTTCCCTACAGTTGGCTATCCAGCATCCTCGCCTTATGTAACAGGAGTTGGTGGTACCAGTCTGTTTACCGACACGAAAGGCAACTATCAGTCAGAGGTGGTGTGGGATGAACCTGCCAGAATTGAGGGTTCCGGTGGCGGTATCAGCCAGTACTTCGCTGAGCCAGATTATCAAAAGCACACCTTGCCAGAAGCTGATCAGCAGTTGCTCAAAGGGCATCGAGGTGTACCTGACATCTCCTATAATGGCGATCCAAGGACATCTATTTTGATTTATCTGAGCGCTCCTGGCAACACCCCTGGCTACTACCGCATCGGTGGTACCAGCGAAGGTTCACCCCAGTGGGCCGCTATCATTGCCGATGCGAACCAGTATGCCCATCATGCACTAGGTTTCCTCAATCCTGCGCTCTACAAACTTGGCAGCGATAAGGATCAGGCCGCAGAGGTGTATCATGACGTAACAGTTGGCGATAACGGCGTAACTGGTGTAGCGGGCTACAAAGCTACCCCCGGTTGGGATGCAGCTACTGGCTGGGGAACCCCCAATGCAGCACAACTAGTCAACGAACTGTCTAATCTAGCCTAGACAGTCACTACGAAGAAAGAGGCTGCAAGGGTGCTTACGAGCGCCCTTGCAGCCTCTTTCTTCGCTCAATAATTGATTAAATTGGTCAACTTTATCAAGAACCCCTTGACAAAGAGCATATATGCGTTTATGCTTGAAGGGAAGGCAACTGAAAGTGCAATCAAAAAGCCAAAGATGAACGGAACGGTTAGAGAAAACTCATAAGGAGGAGATGCATGTCGACCATTACGTGTGACCCAGTGAAAGACGAAGATAGTGAGCAGTGCATTTGTCCTCACCATGCTGATGCGGTGCCTCCACGACGCGAACGTGCCACTGGTAAAGTTTTTCTTATGGGTGCAGACTCCGATGATACTGAATTGCCCAAATTCACAGGTCAACACTGCCTTTGTGCGGCTGATGTGGTGATCTATGATCGTCTGATTAATCGAGAACTACTGAGAGAAGCATCGCCCAGAGCAGTGCTCATGTTTGTGGGTAAAGAGTCTGGGCAGCACTGCGCCCAACAGGAACAGATAAATGCTCTAGTCGTCGAGTATGCACGCCAGGGATGTCTTGTTGTGCGTCTGAAAGCTGGCAACCCTTTCGTCTTTGGACGTGGCGGTGAAGAGGCCTTGGCTCTAGCCAAGGCTGGCATTGCATTTGAGATTGTAGCGGCAGCGGGTTCTGCTTAGGCAAATCCCCCGATATTTTAATGGAAGAGGTGGTGGTGTGGGCGTAGCTCGCACCACCACCTCTTCGTGTTTTAGGAGGATCAGCAGTTGCTACAAGAATTGGAGAGCCGCTGGTCGCACTATTTTTAACATTCGCTTAACACAAAACATGTGCTAATATTATATGCTATAGTTGCAACGTGATACTGCTGTGCATCAAGGAAGTAAACTATGAAACAGGCTGGAGATTGGGTCACCTGCCCTTACTGTAGAGCCGTCAATAGTGCGAGCAATCCGTTCTGCTCCAGTTGTGGCTATGCACTTACGAACGTAGATTTGACGCACATAGTTGCTGGCTCCTCGTCTAACATGCCCAGTGTATCTACCATTACTCCCGCCAGTCACCGCATGACTGGCACGCTGTCACCGCATACGCTGCTTGGAGGACGCTATCGCATTGTGTGCCTGCTAGGGTCAGGAGGCTTCGGTGCTGTCTACGAAGCAACCGACGAGCGCTTTCAGGCGCGACGCGTTGTCGCCATCAAAGAGATGAGTGATGCTCATCTCAGTTTGCTAGAGCGTATGCAAGCTCTTCATGATTTCCAGTATGAAGCTGATCTGCTCGTGCAACTGAACCATCCAAATCTGCCGCACGTGAGCGACTTTTTTGAAGAGGCCAATAAGGCATATCTGGTGATGGAGTACATTGAAGGCAAGACCCTGGACAAGGTACAGCGTGAGCTAGGTAGGCCGCTGAATGAGGAGCGTGTGATGAGTTGGGCGCTGCAGCTCTGCGAGGTCTTGAACTACTTGCACACGCGACAGCCGCC
>JAFATZ010000434.1 GCA_019243675.1 Ktedonobacteraceae bacterium
AATGAAGTCACAGAACCGCACAAGAAAGGCTCGCTCCAGCAGCATATATACAACCTTCTCAAGCACACATACCCTTTACCACTCTCATCGCGCCGACGTGCGCTGCTCTTCATACTTGCTATAATAGTAGTAATGATAAGTACGGGCAGTGTGGAGTGGCAATATGCAACAGCACGGGCGGTGCTAGTAGACGTACAAGGCAGTGTCATCAGCATCAACTTGCCCAATAATTTGCACCAGATTCAAGCATTTGATCAAGCGGGTAATGAGGTGTGGAGAACGTTTGTCAGCAAAGGAAC
The DNA here is from genome assembly GCA_019243675.1 of Ktedonobacteraceae bacterium. Lineage (GTDB taxonomy): Bacteria > Chloroflexota > Ktedonobacteria > Ktedonobacterales > Ktedonobacteraceae > JAFATZ01. The sequence goes on from JAFATZ010000434.1 coordinate 300, forward strand.
ATTCTCACTACCCACCATCTCAACGCATCCTGGAACACTGCTAGCTGTACTTAGCAACGGACCTTACACATATCGCTACGCACCCGATGATCCGGCTTATGCGCATCAACTGGGTCTTCTGTTTACACTTGTCCTGCTTGACCGTAATACAGGCAAGACACTCTGGCAGCATATCGTTGTCTATCCTGAGCAACAACGAGGCGTTATGGTACTGGCTGCAGACAAAAACTTTATCTATGTAGCAAGTATACAAACAGTTCCCAGTGCAACGAATGCGGGAGTACAGTTGCTCGCAGTTGATCAGACTACGGGCAATGTCGATTGGCGCGTATTTGGTTCACCGGAGCCTAACCACGTTCATGACTATGGAGCGCTGCTTCTCAAAGATGGACAGGCGACATGGAAAGTTGCTGGAACCCTCTATACCATAGATACTACACTTGGGCAGCTCGAATAATAGAAGTGAGAAATAGTACATGGATGCATCGCAAATAAGCTTTGGCGTCGCCTTTTTAGCAGGACTAGCATCTTTTCTCTCGCCATGCGTATTGCCACTCGTACCCATTTATCTCGCACAATTAGTAGGACAGAGCATCTATCAATCTACGGTAGGACAAGAAGAGCAGCCATCACGCTTCTATACATTCCTACATGCCACAATGTTTGTGCTCGGTTTTATGCTTGCATTTGTGTCCCTGGGTGCTACCGCTAGTACTCTAGGAAGTTTTCTGCAGCCATACCAGCCGCTGCTACGTCGTGTGGGGGGCATTATCCTCGTCATTTTCGGATTGTATCTAGCTGGAGTACTGAAATGGTCACTTTTTGCTTGGCAGAAGCATATTGAATTTCACCCACGTCGTCCCAGTTTTGCGGCCTCTCTGCTCATTGGCATTATTTTTGCCTTTGGCTGGACACCCTGTGTTGGCCTCATTCTCGGCCCTATTCTTGGTCTAGCAGCAAATGCTGCAACACTACGCCAGGGAGTGATGCTGCTGTTGTTCTATTCGCTTGGGCTAGGACTTCCGTTCTTGCTCATGGGTTTAGGCATAGACCAGTTCAGCCGAGTACTCACCTGGCTCAAACCCCATGTAGGCAAGATTGAAATTGCTACGGGCATTGTGATGATTGCAGCAGGTATGCTCATCTTTTTCAATCTCCTACCCTACTTCAACCAGTACTTTAATCTTGGGGTTATACCTACTTGACAACACCTAGGGACAATGCTATCATTGCTCACATCCAAGGGCTGTTAGCTCAGTTGGTTAGAGCGCTACCTTGACATGGTAGAGGTCACAGATTCGAGTTCTGTACAGCCCACTCTGCAACCCCCACACATCTGCCGACAAGATCGGCAGATGTGTCTCGTGATTACGACTTCAGAATAGGAAGATACATACCCTCATCACGTGTACGATGAGTACCTGCAACCTCCTTGATGCCCCCTTCTGGATAGACTAGTTTGGCCTCAGCTTCTGGCAGCAAGCTTGCCACCTCTTTCAACACAGCATCTAGAAACTGATCTTCGGGCACAGTTTTGAGCACCTTCCCTTTGCGGAAAATTACGCCCTTGCCTTTGCCACCCGCAAGGCCCACATCTGCGTCACGCGACTCGCCAGGACCGTTCACCACACAGCCCATAACGGCAACGTGAATGGGCGTCTGCACCTTGGCCAAGCGCTTCTCGACCTCATTGGCAACCTGAATCACGTCGATCTCCACCCGTCCGCAGGATGGGCACGATACAAAAGTCACACCGCGATTACGCAGTTCCAACGAGCGGAGAATCTCGTAGGCGACGGGAATCTCTTCTTCTGGCTCAGCGCTCAGGCTGACACGGATAGTATCGCCGATGCCCTCGGCAAGCAAGATACCCAAGCCCACAGCGGACTTCACCGAACCGGAGATGAGCGTTCCCGCTTCAGTGATGCCTAGGTGCAGAGGATAGTCTGAGCGCTGCGAGAAACGGCGGTAGGCTTCAACAGCAGTCATGACCGAGGAGGACTTGAGCGACACATCAATCTCGCGATAGTCCATTGCCTCACACCAGCTTATGTACTCCAAAGCTCGTGTGACCATGCGCTCCGCGAGGTGTTCCCGTTCCTTGCGGCGTGCTTCAGCCGGATCGCTACGCTCCAATACACCATCATCACGCAATCTCACTTGGATGCGCTGCATCTGTGTACGCTGGTCAAGTGCGTCGATAGAGCCTGAGTTCACGCCTATACGCATAGCGATAGCGCGCTCTTTGGCAGCCGCAACGATCTGCTCCAGGGATGTACGCCCGTTAAGCAAGTTGCCAGGATTGATACGCACCTTATCGACACCCTGCTGAATCGCTTCGAGGGCGAGAGAGGGATTATAGTGAATGTCAGCAACGAGTGGAATACGGATACGTTTCTTAATCGCCCCGATTGCCAGCGCATCTTCCATCTCCGGCACCGCAACACGCACAATTTCACAGCCAACATCTTGCAAGCGCTGAATCTGCGCCACTGTACTTTCAACGTCACGCGTGTAGGTGGTAGTCATTGACTGCACCACAATGGGTGCCTCACCACCAATAGCTACATCGCCGACCTGAATCTGTCGTGTCTTCCTTCGTACAATTTCCATCACAAAACTATTGCTCCATATGTCTAACTACCCCAATGGAACACGTCATTAATCGTGACAATAACCACCAGGGTCAACAAAATTGCCATACCGATCAAGTTAATAACGCCCTCTCGCTCTGGCTTGAGGCGTTTTCCACCACGCAAAACTTCGATCAACACCAGTAAGACGCGACCACCATCCAAAGCAGGGAAAGGTAAAATGTTGATGATCGCCAAGTTAAGGCTTAAAAACGCTGTGAAGATCAGAAGCGGCGACAAACCGACTGTTGGCACCGTTTGCGCTACTTGGCCTGTGAGCTTGACAATACCTACAGGTCCGGTCAACATGTGTAGATTAATCGCTCCTACAATCAGCAAGCCAATCGAGCTGATGATCTCACCCATCAATTGGAAAGTCTGTGTGATCCCTTTGAGGGGAGCTTGCCAAATTGGCGAACTGACGAGGATGACTGTCCCTCCCGCATCGATGCCCATCGGACCTTGACCTGCTGGTGGGTGTACACGCACATTCACCGTCGTTGAGGTGGTGCCGGACTCACCTTGGTGCTGTATGACCATGTTGACTGGCACCGTCGCATGTTGACCTTTGTCATCAACAATAGCCTGAGCGACGATAGCTTGTACATCGGTGAAGAGTTTCACAGGATGACCATTTACTCGGATAAAGGTGTCACCTGGTCGTAGTCCTGCCTGCGCCGCTGGGGAGTTAGCCACGACTTGGCCGACGACAGCCGGAGACGTTGACACAGGGAGGCTATAGGCGATGGTGAACAGTACAATGGCAAGCAGGACATTCATAGTGACGCCCGCGCACAACACGATGATACGCTTGCCTGCACTCTTAGCAGCAAAGCTCTGTGGGTCGTAGTTGCCATCTGGATCATGTACATCACCGTTCTCACCGGGCATGCGCACAAAGCCACCGATTGGTATAAGATTGAGTGAGTAGATCGTTGCAGCATGAGCAGGCGTACTAAATGTGCTTACGCCGCCGCTCGTGCCACTAAATGGCGTTTGCTTGCTGTCGAGGTAGCCTTCTCCCTCTGAGCCATTTCCAGCAAACCAGATGACCTCCCATCCTCCACGCTTACGTTTGCGAAAACCAACCAGACGAGGAGGAAAGCCTAGACCAAACTCCTCTACCCGAATACCCGCCCACTTTGCTGTAATGAAATGGCCGAATTCATGCCCCAACACGAGCAATCCAAACACCGGAATGGCGGCCAGTAGATACCAGTTATTCATGCAAACATTCCCTCTATCTATCTAATAACCTCTTGAACTGTTACGCATATCTCTTGCACAAATGCTGCGCCGTTCTACGCGCCCAGGCACAAGCCTCTAGCGTGGCTGAGAGGTCTGGTTGTTGCACCGACTGATGTTTCTCCAGGACCGCCTCAATCAGTGCGGCTATATCCAGGAAACCAATCTTGCCCGTCAAGAAAAGTTCTACTGCCTCTTCATCGGCTCCCACTAGAGCACAAGGATAGGTTCCTCCGAGCTTCGCAGCCTGCAACGCTAGATGGAAGCAGGGGAAACGTGTGATATCAAGCGCCTCGAAACTGAGCTTGCCTATGTCGGCCCAATGCAATTCACGCACAAACCCAGTATCCGCACAGTTCAGCCGTGTCGGATATGCCAGAGCGTTCATAATTGGCAAATGCATGCTGGGAAGGCTGGCTTGCATTTTAATGGAGCCATCTATAAATTCTACCATAGAATGTATAATGCTTTCAGGATGAATAACGACATTGATGTGTTCATATGGAATATCAAAGAGCCAGTGAGCCTCAAGCACCTCCAGCCCTTTATTCATCAGGGTCGCACTATCTATTGTAATCTTCTGACCCATACGCCATGTAGGATGAGTGAGAGCCTGTTGTACGGTTACCGAACGCAATTGCTCAACTGTGGCGCTACGGAATGGTCCACCCGAGGCGGTGAGGAGCAGACGCTGAATTGTGGCATTCTCTTCTCCACGTAGGCACTGCCAGATGGCAGAGTGCTCACTATCGATGGGCAACAATGGAACGCCAGCACGTTGTGCAGCCTGGGTCACCAGTGCGCCAGCCATCACCAATGTCTCTTTATTAGCGATAGCGATAGCTTTGCCAGCTTCGATAGCGGCCAGTGTGGGGTGCAATCCCATCAAGCCTGAAGTAGCTGCGACGACGATATCCGCCTCTGCATGTGTTGCAGCTCCCAGCAAACCTTCTTCACCGAGAATAGCCTCGGGAAGCTCTGTACGCACCATTTCTTCTGCTATGGGCGTATCGGCAAAGCAACTGACAAAGGATGGTTTGAACTCATGTACTTGCTGTGCCAGAAGTGCTATATTTTGGCGTGCAGCCAGAGCAACTATGTGAAATTGCTCAGGGAAACGTCGCACTACGTCTAGCGTTTGCCTACCAATTGAACCAGTACTTCCCAGTAAAGCAATACGTCTAGGAAATTTCATCATGTATTTTTTACCTATATTGCTAGCCGCATCACATCAATGTGTGCTGGCTAGGTCTGTGTCCCCTCTTCCTAATCATAGCACAGACAATCCTGCTGCGACGAATACATCCCCTGACTTCTTTCCTTCTCGCTTCCTTTCGGCTAGAAAATGTGCTAAACTACGGGTGGAGGGATGGCAGAGTGGACTATTGCGGCTGTCTTGAAAACAGCTGGGTACACAGCCCCGGGGGTTCGAATCCCTCTCCCTCCGTAAAGTGGTGGCGTTGAGGAAAAGACGAAAATTGTTTTGTACGGCGGTGAAGGATTGCGTTACTTATTTATAGGTGCAGTAGAGCAGCTTGATTTGTCGATAGTCTTGCAGCGACTTGAGAGTCATACAAAAACCGGTTTGCTCGTTGTAAAGCAAGAAACACGTTGGATAGAATTTTATTTTCGAAATGGACAGTTGGTCTGCATTGGTCCCCTACGCACGAATGCTACTCTTGCAGAACGCCTGGTACAGGAAAACATTATTTCATCACAAGCTGCCCAGGATGCAATATTGCACACTTGAAGCGAACCAGCAACCGAGATGCGTCTAGCCCTCACTTTAATGGACCTAGGGCATGTTAGCCGTGAGGAACTGCGCACCTGGGCTACAGAAAAGGCAGTAGAGGTGTTGCGTATCGTGCTTGCGTGGTCACAAGGTGAAATACACTTTGCAGAAGAAGCAGTGCCGCCTGCTGGTCGTTTACTTGTAGGTATGTCTATCACGTCACTGCTCGATTCTCTGCATACTGAGGCTGATGTCCCTTCAAAGCCGATGCATCAGCCCACCTTTTCGAGCAAAGAGGAAGAGGGCCAGGACATCTCCCACCTCGACAAGCAAACTCCACCTCCGCTGATTCCTGTATCAACACTTCGGCGCGTCGATCCCTCTTTCATGCAACCAGAAATGGTACTGCTGCCTAGCAAGCTTTTGGATCAACAGGATCAGTCTCGCTCTGTGACATTAACGCCACAGCAGTGGCGGGTGTTGACATGTGTCAATGGCTACACTTCGTTACAAGGGATGTGTCAAGAGCTAGGTATGACACCAGCAGTACTCTGCCAGATTGCTGCAGAGCTGATGGACGAGGGACTACTATACGCCGTTGATCCTACTACTGAGCAGAGCAATATGTCCCTCCCAGCAGTAGGTGAGGTTGGTGCAGCCACTCTAAACAACAGTTATGCGATACCAGACATTGCCATGCGACCTCGACCGCAGACTGGCCCCCTTGCACCATCATATATGTTAGCGACAAATTCAGCTAAAGGACAGCCACCATCAAGCAAGGATGGGCGTGGAGCAACATTCATTCAGGCTCGCGCTGAAGTTGCTTCAGCACCCGCGTCTAGTAACGCCGCCTACGCTGTTGCAGGAAGTGGACGCTAACCCCAAGTATCACTTTTCAGGCCAATCCAGCATCATAGCCTTGGCTGTGTCTCCAGCTTCAATCTTGACTCCCCCCTCGGGTACGATGATCAGAGCGTTGGCGTTGAGCAGAGATGTCAGCATATGAGATCCCTGGTTGCCAGTGGTGTGAGCGACAAAATGCCCATCATGCCACTCGACGTGGGCGCGTACATAGTGGCGGCGCATCACACATTCACTGATACCATCGACAACCACGACGTCGACCTGCTGTCTCTGCAAACGTGTATGACCCAGCATCTTGCGTAACAGAGGGCGACCAAATAACTCAAAGGTTACCGCGCTCGACACTGGATTACCGGGTAATCCTAACAGTGGTATGTTGCCGATATGACCAAAGGCGAGAGGTTTGCCCGGACGCATATTGATACGCCAAAAACTCATCTCTCCCTGCTCCGCTAGAATGTTCTTGACCAGATCAAACTCTCCCACTGAGACACCACCGGAGGTAAGGATGAGATCATAAGTCAAGGCTTCGCTGAACTTCTCACGCAGACTTTCACTCGTGTCACGAGCAACGCCGAGACGATGAGGTTCTGCACCCGCACGTCGTACGGCGGCTTCAAGCAGATAGCTATTGCTGTTGCGAATCGTGCCCGGGCGCAGAGGTTCGTCTACGTCTAGCACTTCGTCACCCGTAGCTAAAATTGCCACACGTGGACGTCGTACCACTGGCACAGTTGCCCATCCCAACGTTGCCAATATGCTAATCTCCCATACGCCAATTTCGCTGCCACGCTGTAGCACAATCTGCCCTTGGCGTATATCGTCGCCTGCCCGGCGAATATTGTTTCCCACTACGCTCTCTTGTAAAATTTCTACCCAATCTGGCTCAGTGGAGCGCGTCAACTCTATTTGTATAACTGTGTCTGCTCCTAGTGGCACTGGCGCTCCTGTCATAATACGCATTGCCGTCCCCGTTTCGACTGCCCGGTCAGCCACATAACCCGCCGCAACCTCTCCAATCACACGCAGACGGGCAGGTTGCCCAGCGTGTAGTCGACTATCCTTGCTCAGTAGTGCAAAACCGTCCATAGCGGAGTTGGCGAAAGGTGGAATGTTTTCTTGTGCGACAACATCCTGGGCTAGTACTAGCCCAAATGACTCAGATAATGGAACCTGTACAACAGGCAATACTTTGATCTCAGCGAGAACTAATGCAAGAGCCTCTTCGACGCTCAACATAGCAAACTTCTCCTATGTGTAGTGTGGATAGCGTGGCGACAACAATAAGTCAGATAGAGAGAAGCCCGGCACTCAAATCAAGAGTCGTGCCGGGCTTCTTTACAAAAACAGTACCTCGTACGGGATTCGAACCCGTGGCCTCCGCCTTGAAAGGGCGGCGTCCTTGACCACTAGACGAACGAGGCATAGAGCGGGCTTGCACATCGACGCTAGGATTGTACTGCATTGCTGCTGCTTTGTCAACCAAAAAATCTCCCGTGTCCCTGCCCGCTTGCGGCCTCTCTCTCTCCGCTGATACAATAAAAAGCAACTGTGCAACTCTACTTCATATTGCGTAGGAAGTTGAAATTCAGGCAATGTACACAAAAAGATTGATAGCTGTTATTGCAAGCTGGATATGTATCGCATGGCTCTATGTTAGCGCCACTGTCCGCTTCTTCCACTGGCGGGTACAGCTTACACAATCTTGTAGAATGGGAAATACACACACATACATGAAACAAACACTACTCCTGATTCGACATGGGCAAACGACCTGGAATGTTGAGCATCGTTTGCCAGGACAGCTTCCTAGCGTAGAGTTGAATGACAACGGGCGACAACAGGTTCTACGCCTCGCCGAGGCATTATCTGTTCTGCCCATCAGTGCCATCATCGCTAGCCCCCTCGAACGAGCACGTGAAACTGCCAAGATTATCGCACAGGGACGAGATTTACCTGTGCAGTTGGAACCGGATTTGATGGACACCAATGTCGGCAAATGGGCAGGACAGGTGATCGAAGAACTTGTAAAGAATGATCCGGCATGGAAAGAGTATGTGAACAATCCAACCGAGGCTCCAGAGGGGATTGAGACATTCCCCCAGGTGCAGCAGCGGGTCGTAGCTGCTGTTGAGCGTTGGCGCAAACAGGAGCAGAGTGGCGTCTATCCCGCTTTTGTCGCCCACAGCGATGTGGTGAAATTGCTACTGGCCCACTACACCGGTCTAGAGGCCAAACGCGCTGGCTCGTTATTCATCGCTAATGCATCAGTTAGTCTGGTGGAGTTGGAAGATGCAAAAGTTCCTCATATTCTCGCCATTGGTTGGAGCCCCAGCCCTGATTGGCTCAAAGTACCCATCCCTGATATACTCAAAGGCAAGAGTGAATCTCAGGAGCAAGGGGAGCAAAAGATATAATCGCTAGCGACGCAAGATGTTGTATCTGGAGGAAGGGAACAAACATGTTTGACCCACGTGATCCCTACGAACGCTACTACTGGCATTATGAGTCTCGGCGACCGCTCACGATAGCACAAATTATCGCTTTGGGCAGTGTCGATACAGAGACGGCAGCTCTTGTCTGGCTCATACTAGAGCAAGGAGCATCGCTGACTGTGGCTGGTCCGACAGACCCGCAGCCTGGCGTAGGGAAAACAACAACGCTTAATGCCCTACTTCAATTTCTGCCCGAGGATAGTGCTCTGGCTTATATGTCGGGTATGTATGAAAACTTTGCTTTTATGCGGATACCTGATATCAATCCTGCAACGACCTACGCTCTCTGTAATGAGGTGAGTGATCATCTACCCATCTACATGTGGGGGCGCGTTGCCCGGCGCTATCTGGCGCTACCCAGTCAGGGCTATCATATCGCAACCAGTGTGCATGCTGACACTGTTGACGATGTTATCAACATGTACCGTCATGATTTGCGTTTGAAGGCAGAAGATGTACGCCTTCTGGGTCTGATCATCAACATCGGACTGGTAGGAGATATCTACCCACCGCGTCGCCGCTGGCTCACAACTCATTTCATTCGCCCACAGGCCGACCCTGAAGACCCCTACACTATTGTGACTCTCCCTTTGTCGCTGTGGAATCAGTTCGATGACACGTTCCTGCACGCGGACTCAACTATTCTTGATGAGTTAGCCACTCTCGTTGGTATGACAACACAGCAGTTTCATACAGCCCTTAAACAACGTGCTGATTGCCTGCAGGAGCTTTCGCAGGGGAGAGGAGTCGGCCCACAAGAGATGCGTGAGGCTATCAGCGATCTGCGTAGCCGTAGCTAGGAAATAGAAAGCTTCTGTACAGTTGTTCTTTTGAGTGAATGGAAACTGAGAAAGGAAGGAAAACCAGATGCTCACACGTGATCAAATTGTCAGTGAAGGACGCTGGCCCCGCATCTGCAACAAATGTCTCTAACAAGTGAAGAACTAGGAGTCTTTTACCATGTCTTTTTCTGTAGCCATGCTCAGCGTTCACACGTCTCCTCTCGATAGTCCGGGGCGCACAAGGGATGCGGGCGGCATGAACGTCTACATGCGTGAACTTGCTAACGAACTAGGTCAACAGAATATACACGTCGATATCTTTACCCGTTGGACAAACGAAGACATACCGCGTATCGTGCAATTGAGTCGAAATGTACGCGTCATTCATATTCAAGCTGGACCACACGCCTCCATTTCCAAAAACGACCTCTACCAGTATCTGCCCTCATTCGCCCAGCAGATTGAAGAGTTTCGCCACAGCGATGGCAACTACTATGATGTGCTACATAGCCACTATTGGCTCTCTGGTGTAGTTGGCACACGTCTGGCGAAATGGTGGGATACTCCACACGTCACTATGTTTCATACCTTAGCGCGCCTTAAACAACTTGCCCATCCCAACGAACCTGAACCGCAACTGCGCCTAGAGACGGAGCAGCGTCTCATCCAGCAGGTAGATCGTATCATTACAGCCACCGAAGAGGAACGTATGCAAATGATACGCCTGTGTGCGGCGTCTGTACGTCAGGTACAGGTTATTCCCTGTGGTGTCGATCTTAAGTTGTTTGTGCCACACAAGCGGCAACACGCAAGAGAAACATTGGGCCTGCGACACCCAATGTTGCTTTTTGTGGGTCGGCTTGACCCCTTCAAGGGTGCTGATCTACTTTTGCAAGCTGCTACGATGATGGAAGAAGATGCTGAGATAGTTATTGTTGGTGGTACACTTACTGGTGACAATGACCTGCAAAAGCTCCAAGCTCTAGCGGCGGATCTGGGTATTAGTCACCGCGTACGCTTCCTTGGTGCGCGTCCCCAACAAGAGTTGCCTATGTTGTACAGCGCTGCTGATGTAACTGTTGTGCCATCC
>JAFATZ010000449.1 GCA_019243675.1 Ktedonobacteraceae bacterium
AGCTCAATTACCTTCTTGGCTCGTGGAGTAAGCCCAATCTCTCCGGGCACGAGATGTTCTCCGCGTCCAATAATAAATTCAACAGCGATACGAACCCTATTCAGTTCCACACCGAGATTTGCAAGAACTTTAGCAGCAACACCTCCACCTTCGCTTATCAGGCCCAATAGCAGATGCTCGGTACCAACATAGTTGTGATGGAAGCGTTTTGCTTCCTCTTGGGAAAGTGTCAGCACCTTACGGGCACGCTCTGTGAATTTGTCGAAACGGTCACGATCACCGTGACGACCTTTGAACCGCTGCTTGGGCATGGCAAACGAAGGCATCTCCTCCTGAACTGGACCTTCCTCTTCTCCAGCGGAGACGCGTTGCCGCTGCAGATAAGCCTCAAGGTCTGTCTGTGCAAAACGGTACTCACTACCGACACGATACGCTGTTAGTTCACCTCTGTTGATCAATCTGCGTACTGTTACTACGTCAACTCTAAGATACTCGGCAACTTCTTCTGTAGTAAGCAACGGTATCATGGCTCCCTCCTTATTTATTTGGAAAACAATATATTATTTGAGAGCACTATACATTACTATAAGGAATTTTGCAATGCTTCTATGGTTTTATCAAAACAATAAAGAAAGCAAGAAAAAAAGCGCCAACCTAGGTTGGCGCTTTTTTTCTTGCTTTCTTTACTATTTAAGATACGCGATCAATTCACTGCGCTTTACCTGGACTCCCCGCTGTTCACTCTCTGAAATTTCGGGATGCTGGTTCTTGACTGTGACGACATCGTTAGCAAGCTCATCTTCTCCCAGCAGGAGAGCGTAGTCGGCACCTGATGCCTGGACCTGCTTCATCTGCGCTTTGAAGCTGCGGTCGCCGTAGCTCATATCGGTTTTGATGTCGGCATGGCGTAGGTCAGCCACGAGTTGTAGTACGGCGTTTTTGATCTCGGGTGTCTTATTGAGGGCGACGACAAAGGCTCGGCTGTGTGGCTCGGCTGGTGGCTGGATGCCCTGACGTTTGAGTTCGAGAATGATACGCTCGATACCAGCACCGAAGCCGATGCCGGGCGTAGGAGGCCCACCGAGAATCTCGGCCAGACCATCGTAACGTCCACCGCCGTTGAGTGCAACCTTGTCGATCTCCGAGGTGAACTCGAAGACGGTACGCGTGTAGTAGTCCAGACCGCGCACGAGTAGTGGCGCGAGTGCATATGGTACGCCATAGAGGTCGAGGTAGCGCTTAACCGCTGTAAAGTGTTTGTTGCACGGCTCGCATAGGTAGTCGGCTATTTTCGGTGCGCGTGCAATCTTCGGCTGGTCCTGCGGCTCTTTGCAATCCAGTAGGCGTAGGGGGTTTTTATAGAAGCGTATCTTACAGTCCTGACAGCAGTCATTGAGCAGAGGGCGATAGTAGTCCTTCAGTATCTCGAGATACTGAGGACGGCAGTTGCGATCACCGATACTATTGATATGCACTCGAATATGCTTTAAGCCAAGCTGCCTGTATACTTGGTAGAGTAGCCCGATCATCTCGGCGTCGATAGTGGGATCGCTCTCGCCCAGTGCCTCGCAGCCGAACTGGTGGTGCTCACGATAGCGGCCAGCTTGTGGCTTATCGTGGCGGAACATGGGTTCACTCATATAGTAGAACTTAACGGGTTGTGGGAGCTTGAACATACCGTGTTCTATGTACGCCCGCACCACGCCCGCTGTCCCCTCCGGGCGCATTGTCAAGCTCTGTCGATGGCCATCCTTATCCGGGCGGTCCTCAAAGCTGTACATCTCTTTCTCAACAATATCTGTCCCTTCGCCCGACGTGCGCCGGAAGACCGCCGTCTCCTCCAGCAGGGGCGTCTCAATGCGGCGATAGCCATAGAGTTGTGCCACTTCGGCTGCTGTATTCTCCACAAAGCGCCAATAAGGCCGCTCGTCTGGCAAGATGTCCTTGAAGCCCTGCAAAGCTCTATATTGTTCTGGCATATTTCCTTTTCCTCATGTAACAAATGCACGGCTATTCTAACACACCTTCTATCTATTTGAAAGAAGTGTGTTGGTGTCAGCGTTCGTCGACACCAACACACTTCTTTCTTTTTCTCGGGTGGGGCTGGGCAGCCGCTAAGTATGTCCTCGGCTAGGACTCTATTATCTGCACATAATCACGTGGAGGGGAGCACCCAGCATACAATTTCGCCAAGAGAGCCTCCTGATCAACCACAGTAGAGCTGCCAGAGGGACACGACAGGTGGAGGCTGCGCACACCCATAGCGAGGTCCTGGCGAAGTGGTTTGGGATGCCCGTTGAGGTCAAGCACGCCAATAGGCCAGTAGAGACCAACGGAGATGAAGTCTTTGCCACTGAAGTAGAAGAAAGGAATCTGGTAGCTCAGTGCGGTTTGTACGTCGGTGATGAGAGCAAGGGTATGGACAATGGCTACTTGAGAGCGATTACGAGGGTCAATCCCACAGCCTGTGAAGCATGCTGTTCCTTCTACGACCCAAAGATGGCTTCCCAGATCGGAGAGACTTACGTGAAATTGTTGTGCCCAGAACACGAACAGGTAATAGAGGCTGTTCGTCTTAGCATCTGGATAGCCATCGTGCCAAGTATTAATCAGTCCAAGTGTCTGCGTCTGCCAGTTCCAATGACCGCCGGGGTGGACATACTGATTCATCGCACGTTGCATCTGATTGAGATAGCTTACCTGTTGACCGAGAGGCCCATAGTCGATGCCGCCAACATGAGGATCGAGTGAACCCAGTAACACAGGAGTCGTAGAGCGGACCGCATGCACAGCATGTTCACACATATCATAGAAGCGGGCAAAGTCTCTGGGCGTCCAGTACAGAAAGCTGACACTCGGGTCATCAGTCTTCATCTCTTCGTTGCCACACTGTACAGCGTCAGGAACACTACTAGCGGCGTCCATGAGAGGCTTGGGATCAAAGCGATTTGGGGCATAATTGCTAGGTTGGCAAACAGTCAGCAAGACGCGGATGCCATGGGCATGATAATTCGCTATGGTATTTCTGAGTGTCTGACCTCTGAGCGCTCCCCAACCACAGGTGGGGTAGGCTACGCGTCGCCAGTAGATACCTGCATAGGTCTCACCGGGCGAACCCTGTATCCCATGAATCAGCCCTGGATTAGTCACCATAGGAAGCCAAACGTCGTGTCCATGAGGAGCTGCCTGTACTGAAGGTAATCCCCATCCGCAAGATAGGACACTGAGAGCAACTATAACCGGAGC
>JAFATZ010000469.1 GCA_019243675.1 Ktedonobacteraceae bacterium
TCCTCGCACTGTTACTGAAGAGTTTCTGACACGTCATTCATAATGGAATGTCGTAAGGGAACAGAGCGTGAGTGCGTTCTTTCTGCGGACATCCCTTACAGGACGATCAGAAAGCGAACGAGACTCAGGAAAGATGCGAGGATACTACCAGATCCCTTCGGGAGACCTTCAGGAGTTGTTGCTAGACAGCGGAAGCTATTTGCACCTGTTTCACCACGAGCGCGGCAGAGTCGAAGCCTCTGCCGCACGGCTGAGCGAGGTTCAGGCCGAGATCGAACGAACCGGAACCTACTGGCAGACCGACGACGAACTGGCATACGGAGCACAGGTGGCTTGGCGCAATAGTACCCGCTGCATCGGGCGGTTGCACTGGCAATCCCTCACTGTGCGCGATATGCGTCACCTCTCTACTGCAGAGGAGATATTCGATGCTCTCATTGAGCACATCCAGGTAGCCACTAATGGGGGCAAGATCCGATCAACGATTACCGTCTTTGCTCCAGCGGCACCAGGGCAACCTGGCATCCGCATCTGGAACCCACAGCTCATCCGCTATGCAGGCTATCGTCAGCCGGATGGGTCTATCGTCGGTGATCCACTGCATGTCGAACTTACTGAAGCGCTCAGGCGTTTGGGTTGGCAGGGTGGAGCAGGCACTCCTTTTGACGTTCTTCCCCTAGTCATCCAGTTGCCCAACCAGCTCCCCAGGCTGTTTGAACTGCCGCAAGAAGTAGTGCTTGAGGTGCCACTGAGCCACCCTGACTATCCCTGGTTCACGAAGTTGGGCCTCAAGTGGCATGCCCTCCCGGTGATCTCCAATATGCGCTTAGAGATTGGCGGCATCTGCTACACTGCCGCTCCTTTTAATGGTTGGTACATGGGCACTGAGATCGGGGCACGCAACTTGGGTGACGTCGCCCGCTACAACCTGTTGCCAGTGGTTGCCGAGCATCTAGGGCTTGACATTCGCTCAGAGCGCACTCTGTGGAAAGATCGCGCGCTCGTCGAACTGAACGTCGCTGTGCTATCCTCTTTTGCCAAGCATGGAGTGACTATCGTAGACCATCATACAGCTTCCCGACAATTTCTTCGTCACGAGGAGTTGGAAAAACAGGCTGGGCGTACAGTGCCAGCTCATTGGGTCTGGATTGTGCCCCCTCTTTCTGGCTCAGCTACCCCAGTCTTTCACAAGACCCACTATAAAAACACTATTCTCAAACCGAACTTTTTTTATCAGCAAGCGCCTTGGCGCGACCTGCCTCAACGTCAGTTGCGCTGGCTAGGGTAGAGCAAAGCACAGTGGCCAGGCGCGTATCTGGCTTGATTGTTGGACGACCAAGTGCTACTCTGTAGTAGCATATCCTACATGGAAGGAGAGGTACGAAAGGACATGGCGCTAGAACGTCAGCGATTCATGACGGTTGAGCAATACTTTCAACTAGAAGAAAATGACCCTGACACCCGCTATGAGTACATCGACGGCTATGTGTACGCTATGGCAGGTGGGACCGCCAATCATGACACAATCAAATCCAATATGCAAAGAATTCTTTGGCACCTTCTGCGCAGCAGTCATTGCCGGGTCTATAGTTCCGACATGAAAGTGTATGTCTCGGAAACACGTTACTTTCATCCCGATGTGACAGTTACCTGCGACCCACGCGACCGAGGGACGGTTCAAGCAATCCAATCCCCACGCCTCGTTGTTGAAGTACTTTCCCCAACGACAGAACTGATAGACAGAACGCGCAAACTCAAAAATTATCGTGCGCATCCTACTATCGAAGAATATGTCCTTGTAGATTCACAATCTTTCAAAATAGAAATCTACCATAAAGAGAACAACAAATGGTTGTACGACGCTTATGAGCAGAATGAAGACATCCCACTCCACAGTGTAGGTGTCTCCTTTTCTCTGGCAGATGCCTATATAGATGTAGAGTTTGAAGGAGGCGCAAAATGAGCTACCAAATGACCGTTACCTTGACCTCAGATGGTTGCAGCAGAGGCGGCCTTCTTCTTATACATGTATTTAGGGCGATGCAGCGTATTGTAAGAGCAGAAGGGCATGATCTTGCCATCGGGTAGCACGTGATGTACACAGCACTTTTTGGCCGAGCGCACGTCGAAGTTCCAGGCATCCATGAAGGCGATGATGACGATGCGAAACATGTTTTCGTAGATGATAGGTGCATGTTCTTGCTGATTCAGTTCCTCTAGTGCTACGGGTAGGCAACAGCTAAAGTCGTGTAGCGCGTTGATAGTGCTCAGTGGCATAGAGGCCGACCATAGACGCATCAGGGCCTCGCCGACCACATTCTTTATGTCATCAACGCGGAAATTGATCTGGTTACCAATCACGTCCAGATACGCCTTCACATCAATGTAGCGCGGTAGCGGCATGACCTTCTCGCCTTTCACATAAGCATACGTCATGCTGATACAGTCGCTGTGGCAGGGTAGCGGCACAAAGTCGCTCTTGTAGAACATGCCGTCGCTCTGTTCGGCAATGGCATTGATCACATCGGGAACGGTAGTGCGGTCCAATGCATTGAAATCGTCGTAGCGACCAACGTGGGTGATGGGCTGAAAGGTAATGCCGCGCACCATTTTCTGCGCCACGCCGAATTTGACAATCTCGCCAACCTCATCCTCATTGATCCCACGCTTGATAGTCGCGGTCAGGTTGATCGGAATTTCGTATTTGGTCAGATTGGCAATGGCCTGCTCTTTCACTGCACGCAGGTCTAAGCCGCGCAGTGCTTCATAGGTGCTCTGTCGGAATCCGTCGAATTGCAGATATACCTCGAAACTGCCCTTGAAGGCTGTCAACTGGCGCACAAACTCTTCGTCTCGGGCAATGCGCACACCATTTGTGTTGATCATGATGGCCTTGATGCGCTTCTTCTTGGCCATTGTAAGAATCTCGATGAGCTGCGGATGAATAGTTGGTTCGCCGCCGCTGAACTGCACTACGTCGGCATAGCCCTCATTCTCAACGACAGTATCGAGCATACGCTCTACTTCATCTAGGGGAGAGGTACGTCCCACATCGGAATCGGCAAAGCAGGTGGGACAGCGCAAATTGCAAGCTTCGGTGATCTCGACTAGGGCCAGACAAGTATGTTGCTCGTGGTCGGTGCAGAGACCGCAATCAAGTGGGCAGCCCTTCTCGACGGGCGTCTGGAAGTGGCGCGGCAGCGTTCCAGGTTTGTTATACTGGCTCTGACTCAGGTAATAGGCAGCATCCGAGGAAACCAGAGTACGCGTGGCACCGTGTTCGGGACAGGTCTTGAGCATGTAGACCTTACCGTTCTGTAGAATGATCTTAGCCTGAATAACCTTCAAGCATTTGGGGCAGAGACTATTGGTGAAGTTGTGATAAATATAGGGGCGATCATAGCGCTTCATCAGTGCATCTTCCGGCCCAGGAATAGGCGCGGCCTCTGCCGGAGAAATGGGAGCGCCTTTCTGCTCTTCGTACTTACCCATGCTTTTTGCTCCTTCCTTGTAACGTAACGATGACAAAAACCTTATCAACGAGGACGCGAGATTGCTACTGCGCACGCGATAAAGTATACAACAGGAGTGACAAATACCATAGTTAAGAGGCCATAGCCAATGAAGCGTACGCGCCGATAGGCAAGGCAAACAAGTGACGCGATCAACGTAATGACGTAAAGAGCTACTGCTGCATAAAAGAGGTAGAGGCCGACAGGGGTGCTAATAATGCCAATACCCACGATTCCAAGCAGCAGTGGAATCAGCCCGATAGCGATGCCAATGAAGTAGTTGCGTGAACGTGGTGGCTGATTTTGTGGTCGCGCAGGAGATTGAGTGCTCATGTCTTTCTCTCCCCTTGCCTACACTATCTTTGTCGCTTTGTCTGCGGGGGCGGCCTTCAGTTGTTGGCTCTCACACCAGGAAATCCTGAGCCGATAGCTAAACCAGATGATGGCAGGCAGGTAGAGCACCTGGACCAGGGTCAAACCCAGCAGGACGTGTGGGTCAGCGCGGCTAAAATCGACCAGGAAGCGGAAACTACAATAGCCCACAACGTAGAGCTTGAAGAGATCGCCGGGCTGCGGCATTTTGTCGCGTAGTCGCCAGATGATGACGAATAATAGCAAGTCGAGCAGCATCTCATAGAGCGCGGAAGGCTGACGGAACACGCCCTGTTGCATAATCGCCCACGGTACAGTGCTAGGTAGGCCAAAAGGATCACCTCCCAGCACATTGCCCAGTCGCCCAATTGCTTGCGCCAGGGGTAGCGCGGGAGCAAAAATATCCCCTGTTGAGTAGTGAATATGATTGAAGCGTTTCACCAGTAATACGGCTAGGTAGCCGCCGAAGAAGCCGCCTGTCCAGGACTGGCCGCTATACCATAGATATGGGAGGTCTTTGATAAAAGTAGTTGGACCAAGAAATAGAAACATACTCAGCTTCGCGCCAATGAGACCACCACCGAGCGCTCCTAGTGCCACACGCAGAATAGCCTCGGTCGCCCTATGCTGTCGTCTCGCCTCATAGTAGGTAACAATGCCACCGACAACGTAAGCACACAGGAAAAGCAGCGAATAGGTAGAGATGGCATAGGCTCCCAGATGTAAC
>JAFATZ010000071.1 GCA_019243675.1 Ktedonobacteraceae bacterium
TCGGACTGCACAACATGACTGAGGGCTTTGGTATCGCTGGTCCATTAACGGGTCAGCCCGTCTCCTGGAAGTTCATCGCCCTATTGGGGCTAATTGGCGGGGGTCCAACTTTCCTTGGAACGATAGTTGGCATCATCTTCCACTCGCAGCAAGTATTTATTCTCTTCCTAGCGCTTGCCGCTGGTGCAATCATCTATGTGGTGGCAGAACTGCTTGGAGTCGCCAAACGCTTCAAAGCACCCGAAATCGTGATGTGGGGTCTGCTCATCGGCTTCCTGCTCGGCTATGCAACAGACTTGATTGTGACCTTTGGCGGAGCGTAACCCCAAAGCAGAGTTCATAGGGGCATTGGTCCTTAGCAAGAAGAGCCGCTCACTTGACGGACAAAGGTGGACGGCTCTTTTTCATGCCGAGGGTATCCACATCGGTAGGGCCCCGGTTTACCGTGCCCCGTTGATCCCCACGTGCGTTGTCCCGAAGCCAGAGGGATGGCCCTACGTGAAACCGTGACACTCACTCCAAGTGGTACCGTTCGACAATTGGCTTGATCTTCTGGTGCTGTAGCCAACCTTTAGGCATATCTTGTTGAAAGATGCTATATGCCTCAGCAAAGCGCTTCTTGCTCTTCAGAGTGACAGCACCAGTAATTCCCTCTTCCAGGCAGTAGGCGTACTTCTCCAGATCGTTGCCTAGAATAGCCGCTCGGCCTTGCTGATTCACAATAAGCACGCGTATCCGCTCCGGTATAGCTAGATCATACTCCTTGAAACTCTCGAAACCATTCCACGCTTGTATGGCCTGACCTTTTTCCAACTGGATCAAACCGTTATAGAAGGCCAGGCCACCTCGACTATGGTCAGCATACAGGTGTGCTGGATCACTGGTTGGATCAGTAGGGAATGCTTCATACGCCATATCCAGATAAAAATCTGCCTCTTTTCTGCGCTTATAGTGCGCAAATATTGCCCCAGCTTCCACGTAGGTTCGTGAGCGTAACAGAGGTGATACATCGTCATAGCCACAGTACATGAGAGCTTCTTGGTAGGAGGTGAGAGCCTTGTCATACTGGTTATTGTAGACATAGGCGACCGCAAGCTCGGTAAGTTCGGCGACAAGCGTATTGTGGTTCTGGGCGAGCCGTGCATACTCGACAGCTTGCTGGCACAGAGCGAGTTTCTCTGCAACCTTGAGGTTGTGTGAGACAAGCACACTTCTGAGCTGCAATGCCTGAGAAGCCAACAGAGCCGCTTCCGGCTGCGAGGGTGCCAACTGCCTGAGCGTAGGCAGAAAGCTGGAAAGCGTCATTTCCGCGATGATGAGTTCTCCGCTATTAGTAAGCTTCCAGCAAGCTTGGGTCAAGGACGTGAATGTGCTCAGTGTTTCATTGTTGAGCGCTGATGGTTGGGATGTCGCTGCAATCAGCCGTTCCCACGGCTCAGGATTCACGAGGATGTGGGGGATGACTACCGCGATGCTTGAAGCTCTCCCGACGGCTTGAAGTGCTTTGAGGATAGAACTGCGCCGTTCAGGGTCAAAGCGTGGCATGTCATCTTCTCCTAGTCTAGATAAGAACAGTCTTGCTTCTTCTCCGGTGAGAACAATGACATCCTCTTGGTTGACTAGTGGAGATGGCAGTTCGTCTTGTAGTGACTCGATTAGCCCAATCCAGTTAACAGGACTATGAACAGTCTTGCTTTCATCACTTCCTAGCACAGCCTCTGAAGAAGCATTCACATTTTCAAGGTATGAGATGGGACAGTCAATGAACTGCGCAATCTGTTCAAGTATTTTTCGTGGTATGGGCACTCGACCAGCACAGTAGTCATTCAGAGTACGAATTCCTATGCCGACTTCCCCCGCCACTTGATACAGTTTGTAGCCGCGCTGCTTAATCCAAAGCTTCAGGTTATTCTTGTACTTCTGAGCACCCTCATGACCCGACATTGTTTCTTCCCCTGCCGCTTTTCTACCCTATTCTCACCGGATAGCCGCCGAAAAACTACTTTTTTCTCATCCTCTAGTTGAGTATACTCCTATTATACCACACAAAGTGATGATAAAGCTCAGCAGGAGTGCTATGAAGTATGCTCAGACCATGCATAAAAAAGGTGATGAGGCAAAAAGGGCTAAGTCAGAGAGAAGGAAGAACAGCATGACCCACCAAGTCCAGCAAAAACAGGTTCAGTTCCATCCAAGCGAAGCGCAGTTGCTTGATAGCGTTCTCAAGAACTATCTTGAGTACCTGCAATGCACGGTCCCGCTCTCAAAGGAACAGACCAAAATGCTCAATATACTCCGCGCTTTCCTCTTGCGGCTGAAGAGTGTATCGCAAGGGCATGTAGAGGGAGCACAATTGTGGCTGACCGATCTTGAACTGCGAACGATAGAAAAAGCCCTGTTGACCTTCTGCCAACAGGTGCCCTGGTTCGCTGGGCCGTCACACAAGCGAGATGAGATAGTGCAAGCACTGGAGAAGATACGTGAGCGCATCAGGGGTCTGTTACCGCCGCCATGCAATGAGGAAGTCCATCCACCTTCCTGTACCATTGGGAATGAACGACCAGAGGGACAGGCAAAGCAGCACACATGAGCGCTTGTTGTCTGTCTCTCTGCATGAACAGGGCAGAGCTATGATCGAAGATACACCCATGGGGAAAGGACTCACAAGATGGGAGAACACCTCTCAGACAGGGGACAGCCGCTGACCAAGGTCGAGCACGTAGAACAGGATGCGGTCGGCGATGCCGTGATGGTCGCATTGTTGCACCATCACGGATGCAGTGTGGTCACGAACACGGTGGCCTTCCCCAAAGGAACCGTCGCACAGGAAATCTTGCCCAGGTATCCCTGGACAGCACGCTACAAGGTCTTTCTTCCTGATGGGGTTGAACTGCTTTGGAAGCAACGCCGCAGTATGGGTGGGCCTGCTCCTTCCATGCTTCAGGTCTCCACAGAACTCTACGAGCAGGAGGCGATGGCAGCACAAGCAGCATGCTCAAATCTCAGGGAAGAGGGAGAATATTGATGAGCTATCAGGAGTAGCCAACAGAGGTGGCGCTGCATCCATTCAATGAGGACCGAGAAGGAGTAAGCGGGCGAATTGGATTCGTTAACCCAGATACAAAAAAGTAACTACAATATAACCGATTCTCCATAAGAAAAGATTTCACCATCTCCCATACTAATGTAGTCCCTACTGAAGCTGTACTATTTTCTTTATAGAGGAAAGGAAATCAAGAGGCCAGCTTGAGTTCACAGGCTCGGTTTCAGTCAAATAAAGTTCTACAGTGGAAAAAGGAGATGTAGCATGAAAAAGCTTTTCCTGTTCGTACCAATCGTCTTGCTTACCGCCTTGGCCCTGACAGCCCTCATCTTTGTGCAGAACCCAGGACAAGTAGCCCGTGCTAGTGGTGAGCAGATTTTCTTCGAGCATGGTACTGCGATCAAACAGATTACTGTTGGTACTGCCAAAGACTTGCGAGGCAATTACTTTGTGTTCTATGATCCTCTTTTTGATGCTGCCGACCAACATCAGGTTGGTAATGTGAATGGTACTTGTGTAAACACGAGCAATATCATGGAAGAATGCCACTTTACTATTATACTGCAAAAAGGGCAAATTACCTTAGAAGGGCCAGAAACCGACACCACGAGTGGTAGCTATGTTGATGATACCTTCGCTGTCAACGGGGGAACGGGCCTCTATAATGGAGCGGAAGGGCAATTGGTCCAGAAGACGATAAATACGGCAACAGGATTGGAATTCAAGTTCTCTCTTCAACTCCACTAGCAGAGATTCTCGTTTACATTGCTAACACTTTACCGCGCACGCCTTTAGGAGCCTCAATGCCATATCGTTGTAATAGCGTAGGTAACACGTCATAAATTTGTGCGCCCTCCAGCCATTTTCCATTGCCGGGATGGTGAGGGTCGTGAAAGATGAACATGCCGTATTGAGCATGGTTGGCATCGTCCGGGCCAGTATCGTTCTCAGCGGTGTACAGTTCATTGCCGCCGACGGTCCCTACGGAGCGCCAGGCTAGGTCGCCGAAGTAGACGATCAGATCGGGAGGGATACCGCGTACGCTACGGTAGAGTTGCTGGGGGGTGAAAACCCTGTTGCCTAGAGCTTGTCCATCGGGGCCGGGCATGGCGCGTAGGCGCTCGGCTAGCGTGTTTCGCTCTCGTTGGTAGTCCCCTAGTGGAATACAACCCTCTGGCTCGCGACCGCCTACATTCATGAAGATGCGGCCATAGTAGCCACCCTCGCCCCAGGCTTTTGTGTGTGCCCAATCGATGAAGTCTGATTCTAGGCGGCTCGCAGTACATGGCTGCTGTCGTAATGTCAGATATCCTTCAGCTTGCAACCATTCGTTGATGCACACACCACCCATCAGCGGACGCGCACCATGATCTGATACTACCAGCACCGTCGTTTCAGTTCCACAATGCTGGAGTAGTTCACCGATACGCTTGTCTACATGACAGTAATAGTCATGTATCGCTTCGTGCAGAGGGGCGTTGGGCACGTACTTTGGATGTCGAGGGTCCATCTGCTTCCATAGGGCGTGATGGATGCGGTCCACACCCATTTCTACTAGCATGAGCATATCTGGCTCATAGTGGGTGAGCAAGTGCTCGGCGACGGTGAAGCGCTGATCGCACAAGATGTAGATATCGTGCAGAACACGCTCTTTATCCTCGGAGCGGAAATGGGGCACGTCTAGCAGGTAGTCGCTCACCCACGAGGCGATCTGTTGTGCGAGTGCGGGAGGGTATGTGTACTCGACCTGTGTAGAAGGTGTAAGAAAGCATGAGACGAGAGCACCGTTGACCGGACGCGGTGGAAACGTGCCTGGTACACTGAGCACCGCAACACGCCAATCGGTGGCACTGAGAATATCCCACAGGCGCGGCACACGCACAGAGCGGCTATCGGCGATAGATAAGCGCTGATAGCCACGGTCAGTACGATTGCGAAAGCCGTAGATGCCCAGCTCACCAGGGTCACGTCCACTCATCATGCAGCTCCAGGCTGGCACAGTGATAGCTGGAATGCAGCTCTCCAATAAACCGTAGGTGCCTTGTTGCATGAGCCGCGCCAGGTTAGGCAAGTCAGCACGCCATTGCTCAAAGACGAGCGATGGCTCAGCGCAATCGAGTCCAATAATGACCAGACGAGGTGATACCGACATAGCCTTCCTTCTAGCCCTGACTTTCTAATTGCAATCTACTGCCCTCGGAAGCCTCGACCGATGTTTGTTCTTCCTCTGCAGGAGCCTCTTCTGAGGACTCGACCTCTGAGTTCTGCTCTGCATTTTTCGTCTCTGCACCCTGTACTTGCTGTTCTGGCTCGGCACGGTGGCGCAGATAGAGTGCAATGCTGGCACCAATGACAGCAGCAGCGGTTAATAGGTGAACAACATTGAAAGGAGTTCCCGGGAAAAACCAGGAATCAGTACGCATAAACTCGATGAAGAACCGTCCCAGCGGTGCCCAGATCAGATAGAGTAAGAAGAGGTCGCCATCGCGCAGACGTTTCTCGAAGCGGCGCGAAATCCAGAACAGCACTGCAAAACCGAGGGCATCCCAGAGCAGCTCGTAGAGGAAGAGCGGCTGAAAACGCACGCTGTCAGGATATCTGTTCAGATCATTATAAGGGGGTACACGATGATCTGCATCAATGCGCAGACCCCACGGCAGGGTGGTCGGTGGACCATATAATTCCTGATTGATGAAGTTGCCAATACGGCCAATCGCTTGCCCTAGCAACAAGCCCAGCCCAATAGCATCAAGGTAGATGAAGGGAGGCAGTTTGTGCCATCGCATGTAGAGAAGTAGTGCGAGACCGCCAAAGATAAAAGCTCCATAGATATGAATGCCCCCATTCCACACCTCTAAAATTTCGATGGGATGAGTCAGGTATCGTTCGAGGCCATCTGGTCCCCGTGGTGATTGAATAAAGACGTAGTAAAGACGTGCTCCCACGATGGCTGGTATAAGCACCCACATCAACATATCCCAGATGGTTCCCCCATTCTGTCCTCGGCGCGCTATATAGCGGCTAGCGATGAAGGCCCCCAGGAAGATAGCCGTGGTCATAGTAAGCCCATACCAACGCAGTGCTAACGGGCCAAGTTGTATAGCAATTGGGCCAACAGGTGGATACATAGCTATTATCCTCAAATTCTATTCTAAATATCCTAGGTCACGTAAACGGCGATACACCAGCGCATCCTCATAAGCAACGCCTCCTACTACCGCAGTATCGTCTTGGCCTACATGACTAATAAACGCTTGTAAACGCTCTTGTAATACTTCGACTTGTTCGGGCAATATATCACATAGATTGACTGTTTCTTTAGCATCATCAACAATATCGTACAGTTCGAGTGCTGTATCACCCGTTTGGATGAGCTTGTAGCGCTTATTCCAGGCGGCGTAACGCGGCTGATCGCAATTGCGCAGTTGGATCAGGTCGGGGCGACGGCGCTGTATGATGTGCAATAGATTCTGTGGTGTCACCCCCACTGCCAAAATGTGTTCACGATCTGGATCACTAGTGGCACTCTGAGCTAAAGTGAGAGAATGCTCAAAGTCTGTCGCACTGTTGGCGGCACTTAGGGCTGTATGGAAGATGCGCCGCGTTGAGACAACATGATCGACCGTCGTACCACGAGGGAAGTCACCGCTAGGGTCACGAATGATCAGGGGTACATGCACCAACTCATTGTAGAGTGAGATGCTGTGCCCAATCAATTGCTTTTCGCCAAGATGCTCACCATGATCGGCACAGATGATGAGCAGAGTACGATCAAGAGTACCACTTGAACGTAGTTTTTGCAAAAAGGAACCAACAAGCTCATCTTGACATGCCACCTCAGCATTGTACATACCATCAAGCGTTGCTTTATGCTGCTCATCAATTACATGAGTAAGAGGTGCCATCCAGCCGAAGACATCGCCGTTGAATTGGCGTAAATATCGTCGTTCCTGCTTGTTGCGCTGTAATTGCGGTGCAAAATTTTCCACAAAGCGCACAGGAGGGCGATAAGGCATGTGTGTCCCCATCAGGTTGATGAAACTAAAGATGGGTTGGCTCTTCTCCACACCAGCTCGTTCAATGTGGAGTCTGGCCGCATCGTTTAGTGACTTGGCTGTGTTGCCCTTAAAACTAAGTGCTGTCTGCCAAAGTGGAACCATGAGAGGTGAGAACGAGAAGTCCAGCAACGTATCTGAGCGGGCAAATGCGTCTTGAATGTGTGTTACCACATGTGCCAAGAAACGTTTGAAGTGGTAGCGGTAACGGTCTACCAGACTGCGTTGTGCAGCGGTCTCGTTGGGCCGTGAGGTCATCAGCCCTGCATAGTTCAAAAAGCTGTAGAAGCCACGGGCCAACCCCGTATTGACCACACCTATCAGGGGGTTATTACAGAAACCAGCGGTAAAGTAGCCATCGTCTCTTAAACGTTCTGCTAATGGTGTCAATGTGCTAGGTAATACTGAAGAGGTTTGCAACATGTTGTGGCGATCGGGATACAGGCCCGTGAACATGGATGTGTGCGATGGTACCGTCCACTGGGCTGTAGAAAAAGCATGGCGGAAGAGCGTTGCATCTTGCGCGAACGTGTCGAGATATGGTGATGTTGCGTGCTGGTGCCCATAACATGAAAGGCGGTCAACGCGCTGGGTGTCGAGTACAAGTAGGATGATATCAGGACGCATGCTTAAGCTTTATCTCTTTCTGCCTCTGTTAGAGGGCGGAAGCTGGTGTATTTTCTCTTCCACTTTTACCACAGTCCTTGTGATGCGTCAACTCTCGTTTCGCTGCACTCAGGGCTTTGCTATATATATAGGATATATGGATGAGTAACAAGCTCATCATCTTGTCGGCTTGGAAGAGTAGTGTATAATGTGAGAACCAGTTCACAGATAGGCTTGGGCCAAAGAGGAGGGTCGTGTGAAACAGCCCAGGATACCGAAGATGATAGGGATGCTTCTGGTTAGTGGAGGAGCAGCGCTGCTTGTCGTTATTGTCTACGCCATCTTTCTGCAACTAGTAGCAGGTGCATCACGAGTTGTGCCAACATCTGTAACAGTTCAACAGACGCCTCATCATTCTCATACATCTGAGGAAGCCCCAGTATCATTTCATCGTACACAATCATCCGTGGTCAATGAGGCTGCGACGACATTAAATCCGTGGGGGATTGCTATTGATAGCAAGCACGGTTTCGTGTGGGTAGCAGAGCCAGGATGTGAACCAGTGCCGACATGCCCATCAGTATTTTCCGGTATAATTGGCAAATATGCCTTGTCAGACGGGAGTTTCATTGAAGATTTCCAGGAGCCACAGGGCTACACCAGTCCCCTGTTTGTCACAGTCGATGCTGACGACCATGTCTGGTTCACTCAACCCAATAGCAATGCGATCGGTGAACTTGATTCAGGGCATGGAACTTGGAAGCAATGGCAGTTAAAACAAGGCAGCATGCCCTATGATCTGACCTTTGATACACATGGCAACCTGTGGTTCACTGAGTTTGGGACCAGCGCCATTGGTTTTTTCGATCCACAGACGCATAAGCTTGTTGAAACACCAACGCCCACGCTCAAGAGCAACCCGTATGGGATCACAAGAGATCGTCGGGGAAATATCTGGTTTACTGAGAATAGCCTAGGTATAGGACAAATCGGCAGTTTTACGCCTACTCTCTCGGGAAAGATCACGATTGGAGAACACGCGGTGGCCACTCTGCAGCCTCACTTAATTACCTCTGATAAAGCAGGAAATATCTGGTACAGCGAGGCATTTGCCGGCAGCATTGGTGAATTCAATCCCATATCCGGGACAAGCCGAAATTTCCCTGTCTCGATAGGTATCTGTCCCGACCCCGCAGCATGCAGTGGAACCCACATCTCAGGAATTAGCATAGACGGAAGAGGCTTGGTCTGGTTTGATGACTCGTTGAGTGGACGTGTTGGCTACCTCAATCCAACCACCGGTCAGGTGGTGGTCAGGACGCTTGACCAGAGCGATGCACATCCCCATGATGGATTGGCTCTAGACAACATGAACACCCTCTGGTTCACAGAGCAGAACGCATCTGCTCTAGTAAAGTGGCCTCAAGACACTCTTACATGAAGCTGCTCGGCCTTTGAGGCAGGCGTTCTTGTTCCACCCAAAGATTCATTGTTATCGGCTTTAACCCACAGGCTCAAGACATGCCTCAAGATCGCTCAAAGTGATGTAAGCACCCGGTGAAGCTTTCCCCCTATTGGCAAGAATACGTATGGGGTTATCTGGATCACCAAGACTGGAAACCACTAGCA
>JAFATZ010000275.1 GCA_019243675.1 Ktedonobacteraceae bacterium
GTCGGCAACGATGGCACCGCCGTCGCCCGGATCACCATTGAGGGAACACAGGCCGCGGACTTCTTTGGCATCATCAATCAGGAGAAGTTCATGGACCTGGATCAGGTCTGGTTCTTGCACGTGAGTGATGGGGCTATCGACCGCATCAAGGCCTATTGGTGCCAGAGCCAGCTCTATCGGCGGCTGGGTGTGAAGCGATTGGACCACGTCACCATCACGGCGTGAGGGCGAAGGAAACGAAGAGGAGAGATACACATGAGCGTGACAAGCACCCCTACTACGGTCGAAGTGGTCACTGCGTTCTTTGATGCCTACCGGGCGCACGACGTGGAGCACATGGTGGAGCTCTGCACCGAAAACGCCGACTTCCGCTATGTTCCCTTTGAAGTATGGGGCAAGCAACGGGTCATTCGGGGCGACGGCAAGGTCCGCACCATCGGCAAGGTCATCTGGAGGACACTCATCGACTCGTTTCCCGACCTGACCAACGAAGTCACGTATATCACCTCGGATGACGAGGGGAACGTTGCGGTCGAGATAGTCATCTCAGGTACGCAGGCCAAACCATTCAGCTCGATTGGCAACCAGGGACTCCACTACAACCTACCGCATGTCTTCTTGTTTCGTGTCGGGAAGGAAGGCCTGATCGAGGAAATAACCGCCTATTGGGATACAGCCGACTGGCAGCGCCAGCTTGGCTGGCTCGAGGTGGACTAGTCGACGATAGAGAAATGAACGAGCTGATACGATAAAGGAGGCTGTTATGGCACGCATGAAGCGGGAAGAGTGGTACAACATCGCCCGTGATGTCGACTGGACCCGGTCATATGTCGACGAGGAGGCGGTCTTCCCTGAGTGGCTGTCTGGAAGCGGCAAAGTGCCCCGCGAGGCCTGGAGGAGTTGGGATGAACCATACAAATGCGCCTATTCCGACTACGTGGCGACCCAGCGCGAGAAGGAAGGTTCAGTCTACGCAGTCAAGGCCGCTCTGCAACGGTCCAATATTTTCGAGTCCCTGGACGAAGGCTGGAAGTCGACCGCCAAAGTACACTTCGGTGCCGTCTCACTGATCGAATACTTGGCCGTGCTTGCCGAGCAGCGCATGGGACGCTTCGGGCTTTCTCCGGCTTGGCGCAACATGGCGGTGTTCGGAGCGCTGGACGAAATTCGGCACACGCAGATGGACCTGTACCTGGCCCACGAGTTCATCGCCAAAGACCCGCAATTCGACTGGGCGCTCAAGAACTACCACACCAACTGCTGGTGCGCCATCGTAGGCAGAGCGACCTTCGACGGGATGATGATGAACCCGAACGTGGTTGACATCGCCATCCAGCTCCCATTCACCTTCGAGACCGGCTTCACCAACCTGCAGTTTGTGGCGCTTGCCGCCGACGCGCTGGACTCGGGCGACGTCAACTTCGCCAACATGATCTCCTCGACGCAGACCGACGAGGCCCGGCACGCGCAGCAGGGCGGACCAACCCTCGAGATCCTCATGCAACACGACCCCAAGCGCGCGCAGTGGATGATCGACAAGACGTTCTGGGCCTCGGCCCGGCTGTTCTCCCTTCTCACCGGGCCCGGCATGGACTACTACACGCCCCTGGAGCATCGCAGGCAGTCCTACAAGGAGTTCATGGAGGAATGGATCGTCGCCGAGTTCCTACGCCTGATTGAGGACTACGGTCTCAAGAAGCCCTGGTACTGGCAGGAGTTTCTCGCTGGCCTGGAGACCTGGCATCACTCACTGCACTTGGGCGTCTGGTTCTGGCGTCAAACCGTATGGATGAATCCACAGGGAGGCGTGTCGAAAGCCGAACGCGCGTGGCTGCAGAAGAAATACCCGCACTGGGAGGAGCAATGGGGTCCTATCTGGGACACCCTCATTCAGAACATAAACGCAGGCAACATGGAAGGGACCCTGCCCGAAACGCTGCCCTGGCTATGCAATCTGTGCCATCTTCCAATCGGAACTGCGGCTTCCCCCAATAACCTGAGATACCCCGTGCGCAGTTATCCACTCACGCACAATGGCTACACGTATCACTTCTGCTCTCGGCCGTGTCGTCAGATCTGGTGGGAGGACAAAGATATGCTGCACCAGAAAACGATCATTGAACACTTGCTCGCCGGGGAGATCCAACCACCTGACGTGGGTGGAATTCTAGCGTGGATGGGCCTTACCCCAGAGATTATGGGTGGCGATGCTTACAAGTACAAGTGGGCAGAAGAGTACCGCGAGCCTGCTCCGGTCGCTGGAGCAGAAGGAGGCTCACATGCCTGATCCACAACCTGTCCCCATCAATGCCAAATTCGACGATGATTTTGTCACCCAACTGGTTGTCGTATTGAATACGGACACCATGCGCGAGGTAGCTGCCAAGGTGGCCCAGCACGTGGTGGGCAAGAGGCTGCCAAAGAGGGACGCTGACATGGCCGTGCGCTACCAGGGACACGTTCTGTCCGCCGACATGACGGTCGCCGAGGCTGGCATCGCGCCGCTGCAGAACGTTTACGTCGACTGGGTCGAGAAGGGAGGAACGCCATGAAGAATGCTGTCGGCCCCGTGCTACGCATGTCCGAAGGCATCGAGGCGATCATTGCGGCCATCGAGGAGGACAATCCCAGCACCGAGATTGAGGTCATCGACCGCGGAGCCTACGTCCGCATCCAAGCGCCACAGCGGATGAAGGTGACGCGCGCCTCAATAGAGCGGCACATCGGGTGCCCGTTCGAAATGCGGCAGTTCGAGCCCATGATGGCAGCCTTCGCCGGCCGCATCGAAACCTCCTCGGATGCTATCCTGTGGTCGTTCAAGCGAAGGGAGGAAACGATCTCATGAGCCAGAGACCAGCGCGCAAACTGCGCACCTGGAGTCGCTTCGGTCAGATCCGCCGGGTGCCCAGCGAATATGAAATCGTCACCCATGACACCAATTACACGACCCGCCAGGGCCGACACCCGGCCTTGGAATCCAATCCGACTACCCCGGTCAACATGTGGTTCCTAACCTACCGGGACTACTCGCCGCTCTCGGCGCAGGACTGGCATGGCTTTCGGGACCCCGATGAACTCACGTACCGTAAGTACGTAACGATGCAGGACGAGCAGGAGACGGTCGTGGAAGGCTTTCTGGACGAGTTTGGCAAGGTGAACCACGATGCCAACCTATCGCTGCAGTGGCTGCAGATGCTGGCAACCGTCTTTACCCCGATGCGTTTCCCCGCTCACGCGCTACAGATGACGCAGGCCTATCTCGGCCAGATCGCTCCCTCTTCCTACATCACGAACTGCGCGGCCTTCGCGGCAGCCGATCTGTTGCGTCAGGTGTCACTGGTAGCCTACCGCACGCGCCAACTCCAGATGGCCCACCCTGATGTAGGCTTTGCGACTGGCGAGCGCCAGATTTGGGAGACGCACCCAGACTGGCAGCCCACTCGTCGTGCGGTGGAAACCGCGCTCATCGCTTATGACTGGGGCGAGTGCCTCACTGCAGTCAATCTCGTCCTGCGCCCAATGCTCAGTGAGATCCTGCTCCGGCAGCTAGGAATCGTGGCGGACGAGAACCGCGATCAACTCACCTGGCTGCTCCTGTCCAATCTGGCCATCGACGCTGAGCGCAACGCTCGCTGGAGTGCTGCGCTCGCTCGCTATGCAATCTCAAAGCGGCCAGAGAACGCAGTCGTGCTGCGGCACTGGGTGCAGCACTGGACGCCAAAGGCAGACGAGGCGGCAGCGGGCCTGGCCACTATGCTCTCCGAGCTTCCAGAAATCGGCCGGGAGGCGGACACGACGATAACTGCCGCGAAGGCGGCGCGGGAACGTGTGCTATCCGACGCAGGAATCCTGACCGCTATAGTTTGAGGTGAGTGCGCTCGCTGGCGAACCGTATGGAGGCGCGGGGAGTCAGTGAGCAGACTTGAGTGAAAGGGTTCAGCTATGCAGTGGTACGAGATCATGCCGCTCGACGATCTTTGGATCGGAGAGATGCTGGGAGTCGAGGCCGAAGGCGTAAAGGTCCTGTTGATCAACGTGGAAGGCACGGTCCAGGCCTACCTGGATCGCTGTCCTCATCAGGCTTCGGCGCTCTCTGAAGGAAATTTCGAAGGTCTCACCCTCACCTGTGTGACCCACCTCTGGGAGTTCAACGTGCTGACCGGGCGCGGGATCAACCCGGAAAGCAGCAAGCTGATCCGGTTTCCGGTGCGCATCGAGAATGGAATGATCTACGTGGAGGTCCCTGAAGCAGGCGACATTGCCTAACACGTCGATGAAGGCGAGGACTAACGAGCGACAGGAGGAATCACTCCTGCGAAGATTGGTCGGCGAGGAGGCTAAATGATCAGGTATCCTGGAGCCGGTCTGCGCAGGAGCTCTAACTCGTCCACGCCGAGCGCCTCGGCTAGTTTGCTCAGTTCGTACGATTCGGGTTTATATTGCCCCCGCTCCAGTGCCACAATCGTGGCCTCGTCTAGGCCGGCGTGGCTCGCGAGCTCTGCTTGTGTCATTCCTGCCTTCGCTCGAGCCTCCGCCATGGTGGCTCCGAGCCTAGCACGTGATACCAGCATCTTATTTCCTTTCTCTTTGGTGAGGGTCTACAACAGATAACCATAGAGCAAGATTACCACTGTTTGCTGCGGATTACCAGGGGTGTAGAGTCCAGGAGGAAAGCGATGAAAGGCGATATCATCAGCGTTTTTGGCTACGAGGTTTCACCGATAGAGGTCGAGGAGGGCCTGCTGCTCCATCCAGCTATTGCAGAAGCTGCCGTGATCGGTGTTCCAGATGCTTACCTCGGCCAGGCGATCAAGGCCTTTGTCACGCTCAAACCCGGGGCTTCTGCCACACCGAAGGAGATCATCGCCTTCTGCAAGGAGCGAATGCCCAGGCACCTGTACCCAAGGCAAGTGGAAATCGTCGACGACATTCCGAAGAGCGAGACTGGTGGGATCTTGCGAGGTGAACTGCGTGCGCAGGAATCGGCCAAGCTGCGCAGCCAGCGCCGACCGCACCCACGCGAGCTATGACCCGGTACAGTGGTGAAGTATAAAACACCGCTGTTGATCGTGTATGCCCTCGTCAATAAGCAAGTGGGGAGGCTTGACCAAGCCCCCGGGACACAGCATGGAACGGGAAGGCGCTCAGGCCCGTTCTCCGCCTCGATGCAGTAGTGACGGCCAGGGTTAGAGAGCGTGGCGCATGTTTGGCGGAGGAGCGCTCTCCATCGCCCCTAACGCGCGCAACGTCGTCTTCTGCGCTGCGGTCAATCCCTTCACCCCACTGATATCGAGGCGCTCGTAGGGCCGATCGCGCCGCAGTGTCCGCAGATGCTCTCCGCTGTGGAGATCCCAGATGTTGATGGCCCCGTCATCGCCGCAACTGGCCAGTCTGCGGCCTTCAGGACTCACTCTGAGCGACTGGATCGCCCCCTGATGCCCCTGTCGAAGCGTCAGGCACTTCCCGCTCTGCACATCCCACCAGCGCATGCTCCCATCGCTGCCCCCGCTGAGGAGCACCGCTCCGGTCGGGCTCCAGGCCAGCGCATACACGATCGTGCTCGGCTCGCTCCAGACCCTCAGACGCTGCCCACTGGACACCTCCCAGACGAAGATCTCCCCACTGCCTCCTCTGCCCCTACCGCCACTGGCCAACTGGGTGCCATCCGGACTCCACGCCATGTCGTAGAGCGAGACCGCGTAGTTATGCATGATACGAACACATTGCCCACTCTCTGCGTCCCACACCCGTAAGGTGCCATCGTCACTGCCACTAAGCAGACTGCGGCTGTCAGGCGTGAAGGCTAGGCCATGCACACCAGCGGAATGCCCGTGCAGCACTGCCCGATAACTGCTCCGCTCGACATCCCAGAGCCAGATCGTGTGGTCCCACTCGCAACTGGCCACCGTGCGCCCATCTGGGCTCCAAGCCACCGCCCATACCCGGCCTGTGTGCCCTGAGATAGTCTCGCGCACACGTCGGCTGGCCACTTCCCAGAACTTGACGGTGCCATTCCAACTCCCGCTGGCCAGGGTGCGTCCATCCGGTGTAAAAGCCAGTGCGAACACCCAGTCGCTATGCCCCACGAGCATCCGCACACCGGGACCTGGCTGTGCCCCAGAGAAATCCCACAGTCGAATATGGGTGTCGAAGCCCCCACTGGCGAGCAGGCTCCCATCGGGACTCCAGGCCAGCGCGTACACTGGGCCGCTATGGCCGGAGAGCGTCCGCAGGTGCGTACCCCTGTGGGCTTCCAAAATCTGGATGACCCCATCTGCCCCACTGCTAGCAAGGGTACGTCCGTCGGGAGCAAAGGCTAGACGCTGGATATTGTCGGTGTGCCAGCTCGTCCAGACTAGGGTGCCGCTCTCGATGTCCCACAGCTTGATGGCACCATCCCAGCTCCCGGTAGCGAGCGTACCTTCATCCGGGCTGAAGGCGATGGTTGCCACCGTGCTGGTATGCGCCTGCCAGGCTAGGTGCAGCAGCTTCCCTTGCTCGCGCCACACCCTCACTTCCCCCTGTCTGCTGCCCGCAGCCCAGTACTGTCCGCTCTTGCTTGTGGCCACCGTCCAGATGGCATCAAGGGCGGAAGTCCAGAGCGTCTCGCGCAAGGTAGCTCCCGAAAGGGTTGTATCCTGCATCTCGACCCCTTGTAGAGACGCACCGCGAATGACGAGCTGCGACAGGTTCAGGCTGCGCAGGTGCCCGCGCTGCTGGCGTAGCAGCGCCAGCAGGTTGGTCGGTCCGTAGCCCTGAGCGGAATCTGCCCGTATGCGTTGCTGATCCAGCAGTGCCAGCAGATGCTCCTCCACTGCGGCCTGCTCCAAGTACACACGCTGCACTTGGGCAAGCAGCGGAGCCACGATGAGCCGCTCCTGGGTCTGCCGCACGTAGTCCTTGCTAGTGGCCAACTCCAAGCCCTGCTCGATCAGACGAGTCAGCCGACCCTGCTCGATCTCGCTGGCCGCCTCCGCGATGCATCGCCCGCTCGCATACTCCAGCACCACAGCTTGCAGCGTGAAGCTGCCCGGGCGTTTCCCGCGCTCAAGCAGCGAGCGGCGGCGCAGCGCCTCCACGGCTTCCAGCACCTGGCCACGCGAGAGCGGGGTGGCGAGCACAGCCGACAACTCCTCCAGGGTCACCGGCTCGCGCAAGATTGCCAGCCACAGCAGCACCGTCTGCTCGACCGCCGAGAGGCGATCGAATTGCTCGTCCAGCAGCTCCCGCACACTGCCAAAGATCACCTCACCTTGTTCCAGGAACGGAGCGATCTCGCCCCCGAAGAGCCCTACGATGGTCTCGGCCACGATGTTCAAGGCCAGGGGGTTGCCTGCATACACCTCCACCAAGCGCACCCGGTCTTGCGGAATACCGACCACTTCTTTCTCCGCCAACAACTGCTCACTGGCGTCTGTCTCCAGCCCGGTAAGGCGCAAGGAGCGTACCGACCTCCTACTGCCCTCCAGCAGCACCAGATCCGTCGGTTTCTCCCGGCTGGTTAGTAGCAGGCAACTCTGGTGACCCGTTTCGCCCACCTGGCGCAGGCAGTTGACCATAGCCCTCGTAACCGGGGCGCAGGTGCCCTCTGGCCTCGCCTTCGGAGAGTAGGCTCTCCAAGTTGTCCAGCACCACCAGCGCACGCTCTTGCCGCAAGAACTCTAGCAGCAGGCCGAGGCGTCGTTCTAGGCTGCTCGGCACCTCCCGCAATGGTTGGGGGGCGAGCACCTGCAGGCATCCCTCTAGCAGAACTTCACAAGAGGGAGCATCGCGCAGCGAGCGCCACAGCACCACCTCAAAGTCCTGCGCAACCTGGTGCATCAGACTGACCGCCAGGGCCGATTTACCGATGCCGCCCAGGCCCAGCACGCTCACCACCCGACAGCGCTCCTGCACCACCCACTGGGCGAGCGTGGCTAGTTCCCCTTCGCGCCCATAGAAGCTCGGCACATCCAGCGCATCACCCCAATCCACCCGTGGACGACGCGCAGCAGGGGTCCGTATTCCGGTTGGCAACGAACTGTCTCCTGGCTGCGCTGCCTGTGCCCGGCTGCTCGGAGAAGCAGCCGGAGCACTGACCACGGCCGAGCCAGCGGCCTGTTCGAACGGCGCAGGAGGAGGAGACGGCTGGTGCAGTAAGGCGGCTAGCCAGGCCTCATCGAGCAGCACCTTCTGATGCGCCTCCTTCCACAAGGCATGGATCTCCTCTCCCTCCCGACCCTTGGAAAAGGCCGCGGCTCGCACGGCCAAGGTAATGAGGTGTTGCAGATGATGAGCTTTGGGATAACTGCTGCCTGCCTCCCATTCTCCCACCGCTCGCCGGGAGATTCCGAGCAACTCAGCCAGGCCCGCTTGCGTCAGGCCAATGCTCGTTCGTAGGGTCAGCATGCGCTGGCCGAAGGCATAGTCACGCTCACCGTAAGAGAATCGCTTCATACAGGCACTCCTCTCCGGCCGCGTGACCTACCAGCACCAGGCCAGCACTGCGAAGTGATGAGAAGTGACATGCCACCTGATGGAGGCTGTCTTCTCTAGGCATTCTCCGTATACTGGGAGGTGTTGGATGCGCTCCACACGGTCCAAGCTGATTGCGGGGTCTGGGGAATGGCGAGAGACTCCAGACCCGGCCGTTGACTTCAACTTTGTATGATAGCAGATTTGCCGATCGATGACAAGATGATACTGACGGGGAAAGTGTTCAGACTTGACCTATTCATGGGCATAAGAGTAGAAGAGAGTGATGCCTGTTTGTTTCTTCTGCCGTTTTATACTCGCATGCTGCGTACCCCTTGTTGCTCACCTTTTGTTTGCTAGCATGAATGTAGCACATGGTAAAGTCTATGTCTAGATGCGTTTACCATCTCTGGCGTGAAACCTTGCATGGGAGGGTCGCTTCATCGGATGCGCTCCCTTCGGGGAGGACTCATAGGTACCTGCGAAATGAGAAGTGATGGGAAGTGACATGGCATCTGATGGAGGCTGATTTCCTGCGTTACTCGCAGTATACTCCTAGCTGTTAGATGCGCTCCAGTCCGGTTCACGCCAGTTGCAGGGGGTCTGGGGAATGGTGAGAGACTCCCCTCTCGCTGCATCCTTTAGAGGAGCAGATTGGCTAACAGATGACGAACGCTCTCACCGAGCATTTTGAATGAGAGAAGGATAGTGATGGAAAGAGAAAACGACAAAGCGAAACCGAGTATTGGATTTATCGGCATGGGACACATGGGTAGTCATATGGCCTACAGGTTGGTCGATGCCGGGTACCAGTTGACAGTGTATGATCGTACCAAGGAGAGGGCCCAGAAGGTGGGACAACGGGGAGCGCAGGTGGCTCAGACGCCCAAAGACCTGGCCGCGGCCTGTCAGGTCGTGATGGCCTGTGTGACCGATGACCAGGCGCAGCACGACGTGATGTTTGGTCCTGATGGGGCGCTTGCCGGGACACATGTCAGCTCGGTCATCATCGATCTGAGTACGGTTTCTCCAGACGCTTCGCGTCGTCTCTTCCAGGCGGCGAAGGAGAAAGGCGTCCCCATGATCGATGCGGCCGTCTCGGGAAGTGTGCCACAGGTGGATCAGGGCAGCCTGGTGATCTTCGTCGGCGGGGAGCACCAGACCTATCAGCAGTGCAGACCTATCTTGGACGTCCTGGGCAAAAACAGCTTCTCTATGGGGGCAAGCGGCATGGGGACCACTATGAAGCTGGTAGTCAACACGCTGCTGGGCCTAGGGATGCAGGCCCTAGCCGAGGCGATCGCACTCGGTGAAAAGGCAGGGTTAGAGAAAGGATTGTTGCTCGATGTCCTGGGTCAGATCACGGTTCTCACCCCCGGTCAGAAGTCGAAGCTGGAACATGTCAGACGAGAGGAGTATCCAACAGACTTTGCCCTTTCGCTCATGCACAAAGATTTCCGTTTGGTGTTGAGCCAGGCCTATGATTTGTCCGTGTCCATGCCGGCCACCGCTGCTGCACAGCAAATGTATACCGCTGCTATGGCAAAAGGGAGGGATGAGGATTTTTCCCTTATGATCCAGTTCATGGAGGAATTGGCTGGCTTGTCCACCATGTCGGAAGAAGAACGAGGGAGGAAATAGGAGCATGCAACGCAGAACCCCACGACCCGCCACAGAGAGCGGAACATTTACTATTGGCGGAGACCTGACGGTGTATCGTCTCGGCTTCGGCACCATGCGTCTCACAGGCCCGGGCATCTGGGGACCACCGACTGACAAGCAAGAAGCCATCGCCGTCCTGCGCCACGCCCTTGACCTAGGGGTGAACTTGTTAGATACCGCCGACTCTTACGGACCAGAGGTGGCCGAGTCGCTCATTGCCGAAGCGCTCTCCCCCTATCCGAAAGACCTGGTCATCGCGACCAAAGGGGGTCTTTTGCGTACTGGCCCGTATGAGTGGCCACAAGACGGACGCCCCGAACATCGTCGGAAGGCACTGGGGGACTTGCAATGCAGCGGCATAGAGTAATGGTCTCCTTCACCAAGCCACAGCGTATCTTTCATGACTGCCGCCCCACCCCGATGCTTCCCGGCCCCGCCGCTATCAACCGTGTATTCCTTACGCAGGACCACACATGGAGCCTCTGCTTCGATGGCCTCGGTTGCCGGGTCAAGGTTGTTGGTCAGGTAATTGACCATATAACTATCGCCGTCGCCGTCTTTCGTGGCAGCCCACGGTCCATGTTCACCCCCGGTCTGTCCAATGGATGTCCAGGGGAAGCCGTTGAAGACGCCATTCCCAGCATGTCCACTCAAGGAACAGTAGTCTCCACCCACAGCGTCCGGGCCGAGAACATCCTTGAGCGCCCAGAAAACGGCGAGCGCGAGTGCTGAGACGCTTTCATAGTAGAGAAAGATTGCTCCATCGGGCGGCATGGCGCTCACGAAGGTTCCTTCTGGAAGGACGATATCGATACTGCGAAACGTGCCTGATGTGAAAGGAGTTTTTGGATCGAGCAGGTATTTCAGAGCTACCCCAATCGCCATTTTGGTGTCTAACCATCCCGCGTTCACGCAGGTTCGCGCCTGCCGCGAGCTGCCGCTCAGGTCAGCTTCCAAGCGATTGCCTCGCACAGCAATCTTCACTTTGACCCGGTATTCTTCACTCTCATCGACGCCATCGCAGTCAATGCCATCCTCCCCCTCAAAATCCCCGTCGGGCAAGTGGGCAATAGCCTGGACCATCCGCTCGGCTGAAATGTCGCAGGCATAGCGTACCGCGCCCAGGTAGGCATCCAATCCATAGCGATCGATGGTTTCGATCAGTCGCTGCTCGCCAAAGGAGAGATTCTGGTAGATCGTCTTGATGTCCGGCAGCAACAATCCGCCGAAGCGAGCGTTGTCGAAGATCAGACTCCAGGTGGATTTGACGGGCTTATCGCGTTTGTAGAGGAGAACCGGTCCCAGCACTAAACCTGTCTCGTACATATTGCGTTTTGTCGCAGTGAAGCCACCGGGAACAATGCCACCCATATCCAGCATATGAGCCTGCAGGTTGACGAACCCTACCAGCCAACCCTGGTAGAAAACAGGCCGCACAAAGCACACGTCATTCACGTGCGTCCCGATACGATATGGATCGTTACAAATAAGAACATCACCCGGTTCCAAGTTGTCCGCTCCGTATTCCTCAACCATATTGCGCACC
The DNA here is from genome assembly GCA_019243675.1 of Ktedonobacteraceae bacterium. Taxonomy (GTDB): domain Bacteria; phylum Chloroflexota; class Ktedonobacteria; order Ktedonobacterales; family Ktedonobacteraceae; genus JAFATZ01. The sequence continues at coordinate 11,663 of JAFATZ010000275.1, forward strand.
GCATCGGTCATAGGGCCAAGGAAGAGTGCCAAACTATCGCTAACGGCCGGCATGGGATAGTCGTATTCAGGTGGGCCGGAAATGGTGGATGCGAAATCGTACCAATCACGTAGGATGACGGAAAACGCCTTGGTCAACAGCCCACTCGACATATGCTTCACGATGTAGCGAAATCGGTTGGCAAGCACCGTGGCTGTAAATTTATCACACTGATAGCGCGCGCAGAAATCTTCATCGCTCAGGTCTTTTACCAACAGCTCATCGCCGATTACTTGACGCCCCATAGGGTGTGCCTCCTTTTTTACTATGCGGGGAAACTGAACAGCAGTCATTGTTGCCCGGCCGCAGTATTACTGCTCAAGTTCAATCACGATCTCGGCCCATTCGCCGATGGTCGCGGTTTGACCGCGCACAATGTTCGTGGTGGAGAGTGGTTCACGAATAATGGCCGGCCCTCGAATCACATGGCAATACTAGCTGCGATCAACTACGATGCTTGGGTAAAGGGTTGCGAAGCTAAAGAAGGTCAGTGAGAAGCGCTATGGAGCCGAGGCTCGACCAGCGCTCTCGCTGGACCGAGAACAGGCAGTTCTGGCATTTGGTGGTCATCCACCATCCGCCTTCGGTGAGCACCGGATAGCGTTTCAGGTTTTGTCTGCCGCAGCAGGGACACACACCCGGCACATCTTCTTTGGTAACGAAGAGCTGGGGTTGGTCCGACCGGGGATACGTACTCATAGCACACCTCTGTTATGGTTGTTGTGAAGCAACATTTCTTGTATTGAACGGTCGTTACAAAACAATAACATATTCCCTACACAACATTCTAGCAGGATCTGTTGGGGCGGTCAGTCTCCAGCACTTCGCATCCCAGTTCCCATCACTTCCCTTCCTAGCTCACAGATGCCGCACCAGTGAGCAAGAGCCTCGTCATCCGTCAGCGCCCCTGCTCTCCGAGAGGCAGGAAGTTGCAGGGAGACTCCATTCAATATTAGCGAAGTTGATACTGGTGGCGAAGTCAAAAATGGCGCTCACTCTGAAGCCTGAGTTCATGAGATAACGATCGCGAAAATCGACTTCGCTACCAGTATCGAACTTGCGTAAGAACTAATTTATCGGATAAACCACATTCCATCTATTGGTTCCACGGTGACTGGAGAACTAGGTCGCAGAAGTTCGGACGTTTGTAGGCGGGAAGGTAGCGCTCGCAGACATCCGAGCTGATGTTGCCAAACGTCGTCTCGGGTTTGTGTCTGAAGCCGTCGAGAAACGCATGCAGAATCTGGTTCTTGAAACCGTCGCGGGGGAAGGCGGAGACGACCTGAGTACGTGTCTGCTCGGAGAGTTCCTCAAAGCGATCACCCATGACGTCGAAGCCCACTCCGTGATAGAGGAGAGCAACCACTGGTTCCTTGTATTGGGCCACTCCAATGGTCTGATGGAGCGCGATCGCGTCCCACGCAAGCTGCGTGGACTCTTTGGGCATACCATGTTGTTCAAGCAAGCTACGGGCTGCATTGGCTCCATCTACCTCGAAGCGTTTGTCCGCACTACTGTAATGCTTGGTGAGTCCAAGATCGTGAAACAAGGCGCTAACGTAAAGCAACTCCGGATCGTACTTCAGGTTCTCCTGGCGGCCCAGCAGTGATCCAAAGAGGAAAACGCGGTGCGAATGGTTCCACAGCAGCGGGTTGCCGTATTCGCGAAGTACATTCGCTGCTTCATTGCTCAGTTTGCTATCGGGGATGACAATCCCTGCAATACTCTTTGTCATGATTCTGTTCTCCTTGTGATTTCTTGACTACTTGTTCTGTTCCGAGAGGACTTGAGCGCAGGGTGTGTTTCTGCTTGCTCTCTGCTCTCAGCTTGACGGCCAAGAACAATGGCTCACCTCACTCTCTTTCCTCTCCAACAGTATAGAAGGATCTGCTGGAGAAATCAGTCGCCATCAGAGGGCATGTCACTTCTCATCTCTTCCCATATGTGTTCCTCCTGTGGTGTGATTTGTCTGAATTCTTGTGTGACGTGGGACCTGTGCCCGAAAAATCTTTGTGGAGCGCTCCCTCGTGGATATCTCGTGGAAGGGCAGGTGCCAGAACCTGATCGTTTTCTGCTCACCCCTCTTCTAGTATGTATTGCAAGAGAGGGATCGATCGCCCCCAGCGCGCACAGTGAAAAGCCAGAGATGAGAAGTGATGGGAAGTGACATGGTATTCGCTGAAGGCTGCTTTCCCGCGTTCCTCCCAGTATACTCATAGCTAGTGGATGCTCTTCACTGGGAGAACCATTGAGGCCCGTCTGATCAATCTCAATGGAAAAATTTGATCAACGTCTCGATGGCTCTATGAAAGTCATCCTTGATCCGCGGGGATGAGCGGAAACGCTTCATCTGCTCTTGAACACGACCTTGTGTCGCGAATAAGAAAGGAAACCTCATATGCAAAAGACTTCGCAACAAGACAATCATCAGATGAACGGGGTGCCCCAACCCATCCGAGGCCACGAAGGGGGGACCGATCCGGGTCCACGCAATGTCCCACTGGATCGGCAGAATCCCGATATCCTCACGCCGCCCAGCACCGACGCGGGTACCATCCCTAACTTGAAGTTCTCCTTTAGTATGGCTCACAATCGACTCCAGCCGGGAGGCTGGGCGCGGGAGGTAACGGCACGTGAGTTGCCGATTGCCACGACCCTAGCAGGGGTGAATATGCGTCTGAATCCAGGAGGCGTCCGGGAACTCCACTGGCACAAAGAGGCCGAGTGGGCCTATATGCTCTATGGTCGCGCTCGGATCACCGGCATCGATCCCAATGGATACAACTTCGTTGATGACGTCGGCGTTGGCGATTTGTGGAACTTTCCCGCCGGCTATCCGCATTCGATCCAGGGATTAGAAGAGGGCTGTGAGTTTCTGCTGGTGTTTGATAATGGCACCTTCTCCGAGAATGAGACCTTCCTGCTCAGTGACTGGTTCCTGCGCACGCCCAAAGAGGTGCTGGCCAAGAACTTTGGCGTGGAGGTCGAGGATTTCGCCTCGATTCCCTCCCATGAGCTCTATATATTCCAGAGCCCTGTGCCTGGTCCACTCGCATCTGACCAGGTCTCTGACCCCGTTGGTCCTCTGCCCCGACCCTTTAGCCACCATATGCTGGCACAGGAACCACTCCGTCTCAAGGGCGGCACTGTCCGCATCACCGACTCGACCAACTTCCCCGCGGCTTCGACCATCGCGGCGGCGTTCGTGGAGGTTGAGCCTGGCGGCATGCGCGAACTGCACTGGCACCCCAATAATGATGAGTGGCAGTACTACATTGAGGGGCAAGGGCGCATGACGGTCTTCGCCTCGACTGGCAAGGCACGCACCTTCGACTACCAGGCAGGTGATGTGGGCTACGTGCCCTTCGCCATGGGCCACTACATCGAGAATACCGGTGACACGACACTCCGTTTCCTGGAAATGTTTAAGAGCGACCACTATGCCGACGTCTCGCTGAACCAGTGGCTGGCGTTGACTCCGCCTGAACTCGTTCAGGCGCACTTGAATCTGAATCCGACCGTGATGGCTGCCTTGCGCAAGCAAAAGCGGCCGATCGTCTAAGGAAGGAGAGCAAGCCATGCGGAAAGGAAAGCCGGGGAAGTCGGTGACGCTTGCCCACCCAGAAGCGATCCCTCCTGCACCAGGAGGAACTGAGAGCACGCTGCCAGAGCTAGTGGCGACGCCGCACGAACATGGACGTCTCGGTCTGCTCATAGCGCTGTTGACGCTCACGGCGGCCTGGATCGACATGCTGTCCTACCTCTCGTTGGGGCGCGTGTTCGCCTCGTTTATGACGGGCAACTTGCTGTTCATTGGACTGGGCGTGGCTCAGGGTAATCGTGGACTGCTGATACGCGCCCTGGTCGCGGTGCTGGTCTTCCTTGTGGGTGTCACCTTTGGCTCGTTTTGCCTTGAACGAGCATCACAGCAACAAACCGGGACGGCCTGGCACCACACGTTCGCCCGCTACCTGCTAATGGAATGGCTGCTCTTGCTCGTCTATGCCATCCTCTGGTACGTAACGAGCAACCTGAGTCAGAAAGCAGACGTGCAGATCCTGCTGTTGGGCATGGCAGCCTTAGGCATGGGCCTACAGGGAGCGCTGGTCATGGCGCTCCAGATTCCTGGCGTGGTGGCCGATGCCTTGACGGCAACGTTGATCGAGCTGGGGCAGCATCTGGCTCAGGTCCTGGGCCATCGAGAACCCAAGAGCCGGGAGTGGAGGTGGAGCGGCCAGTTGCTGGCGCTGCTCTGTCTGATCTATGTCGCAAGTGCCTTGGTGGTCGCCCTGACCTCGGCTTTCGTGCTGACGCCAGTGGTTCCGGTCATTGTCGTGACCATTGCGATCGTCGCCTTGCTGGTTCCATCACCCTAGGCCACCTGAAGCCTTCCAGTCCCCTCCTCCGAGGGCAACATGTGAGGAGAGGAGAACCGCTTCATAAGCGCGCTCCTTTCCTGCCACGTGATCCAGCAGTGCCAAGCCAGCAGTGGAAAGTGATGGGAAGTGACATGCCAACTGATGGCTACTGTCTTCCCCGAGTATTCCACATATACTCTTGTCTAGAGGGGTATGGGTACCAGTACAATCACTCGCTCCTCTACATCGCTACATCGTCCTGATGGATGTCGAGATGCCGGGTAGAGATGGCACTTCGACCATTGAGGTGATGGGTTCGAGTAGTCTGCAGAGTGCGGTCGTGATGCTCAGTGTCTCAGACGATGTTCACACACGAGTACAGGCGAAGGAGCAGCAGGGTTTTTGGAGAGGCGAGGGGCGAGAGAGGTGCTATGAGCGACGGTCCC
>JAFATZ010000345.1 GCA_019243675.1 Ktedonobacteraceae bacterium
CGCTCCCCGAAGAAGACCCACGCGGACTGTTTGTGCGGCAGCAGGTGGATATCGCGGTTGTAGCCAAAGCCGGGACCTGCGGTCTTGCCTGGCAGAGTCGCATGATCGACGGGCATCTTGGTCAAGACCTCACTCAGCGGACGAATGACCGTGGTCATCAGTCGCAGCGTGGCTCGCGAGAGCTGCTCCAGCTCAGCCTCCGTTTCTTCAGTATGGGCAAAGAAGCGTAACAAGATGAGCAACATCGTGTCATAGGCCCCATTGCACAGATCGGCCACCTCGTGGGTGAGCGCATCGCCAATGACAATGCCACCAGAGGTATCGTCGTAGAAACGGGTCATCGGGTTGGAGATGACGGGTCGCACCGGCTCGAAGGGAACCCCGCTCTGTTGCGCCTGGGCCACGGCTTGTTCATACTGCAAGCGGATCTTGTCGAAGACGCAGAAGTGCGCGTCAGGATGGGCCGAGGTGGGAGCCTCGCCTTGCTCAACGATACATTCAATAGCCGCACAGGCTGAGGCACGATCCACAATCGAGATCAGGTCACCGCTCAGATCGACGAAGCGGGCATTAGCCTGGGCCTCTGGGGGTCCGATGAACAGTTCCTCTTCTGGTAGGTAGTTAAACCCCGTCTCAATCTTATGGTACAGCTCGCCCACGGTCTTGAAGTCGACCTCGAACGGTTCACAGTTCTCATCGTCCTGCTCCTGCGGCCCACTGCCCAGTGCGGACTGCTGCGTTCCCAGGACACGGGCACGCATGGCCTCATAGGGGGCTTGCTCCTCTGGCGAGAGAATGCCGGTCTCGGGCATTTCGTAGCAGACGAAGCGTTCGATGGTCCCCTGTGAAAATGGCTCTAGACTGAGGCGGATGCCAAAGGGGAACTCGGAGGGGGGCAGAGGAAAATTGGGGCGTCGGAAGTGAGGCGCGCCACCAATAGCAGTCAGCATATTAGAAACCTGGGCCAGATGGCCCATCTCCTCGATAGCTACCTTGCACAGAAAGCGCCGCCAGCCCCGCACCATCTCAGCTTGCTCTTCGGTCATGCCACCTTCGCTGACGTCGTTCTTGAGCGAGTAGGCGGCAAACAAATAAAGACAGGCTAGGCCGTGCTCCAGTTCGGAGGCGCGTGAGAGCAGATAGATCAACTCCTCACGTGTCTTGATCGGTGCGATATGCGAGCGATCAAGCTTGGCACCAGGGATTGTCTGCGACATGTCTTAGTTTCCTTCTTTCTTTTCTACAGGAAGTAACCCTACTTTCTATCGCTTATAAATATAGCACAAGAGCAGAAACTTTGTCAATAGCTATGTTCAAAATCAAAATAGTTACACAGGATAAGGACATTTTTAAATTAAAGAGATAACAAACATATTACATGAACTAACATACACCAATTGTAAAGCAGTACTTTTCTTAAAAGTAATATGATATACATGTGTATTTATAAAGATACTTATATAAAAATTTATCAATAATAAGTTATATTGATGAAATATTGTGGCGCGAGCGTAGCCATCGGCTATGCCGACCGTCACGGCCTCTTGCAGTGTCAGAATGTAGGTGAGGTCCGGATAGTCGCGCAAGGCATCTAAGAAGCCCTGCTCAACGAGGCCGAGATTGCCGAACAGGTAATGGCTATTGACAGGCTTACTGTCTGTGTGTACACTATAACCGACTAAAAGTCGACATATGAAGAACGTGCAGGCCATGTGCAAAGAGGCAACTCTCCCCACCTCACCGCAATCCCAGTGAATCACGGCGCAAACCCTGTTCATCAACGGAGGCTTTTTGGCCAGATAACCTTGAGGGCAAAGCATTCAGTTTACAGATATGGTTTGATGTGCGTATTGACCTACATTATCCTCACAATGTCTTTGTGTGCGGCGGCTAAGCGGCATCGAACGTCTCTAGGGGACCAATCAGTTCTTCTCCCCAATAGCCCCATTCGCATAACACCATCAAGTTCTTTTTTGTCATCTGACTCCCTCGTTCGACTAGTTTTCTCGTTCACTACATAAAGAAGCGATTTTTTCGTACTCCTGAATCCTGCCAGGACATTGCGCTTGTATCGCAAAAAACCTGCGAGGAAGGTCACAGGTGTGATGACTATGAACTGCTCAGTATGTCAACTCCTTATCTTCTCTATGATAAGTGCAAGCAACTTTTGCAGCAAGCTTAGTATTTGTCAAGAGTATACATGATATATCATGATTAGTCAATGGCTCATATCACACCTATACTATATTACTATATAATATACGCTATAGTGTATATTAACATAAAGAGGTATGTATACCGTATTGTTACAGAAGATGTCATTTTATGATTAATACATGTTATTTTCCTGTCATATATTTGTTATTCCTTTGATTTAAAATGTTCGTATTCCGTATAAAAGCTTTGATAAGGAAATAAGGAACATGGCTATTGACAAACTTTCTACTCTGATGCTACATTTATGAGCGATAGGAAGTCACCAAAAAGATCTACAGAAAGTAGAGTTATTTCCTGTAGAAAAGAAAGAAGGAAACTTAAGACATGTCGCAGACGATCCCAGGTGCCAAGCTCGATCGCTCGCACATTGCGCCCGTCAAGACACGTGAAGAGTTGATCTATCTGCTCTCGCGTGCTTCCGAACT
>JAFATZ010000059.1 GCA_019243675.1 Ktedonobacteraceae bacterium
CACTATCGTGCTCATGCAGGTCATAGCACAATGACTGCATCAGCACGACATTTCTACTGAGAAACAGCGCCCATCGCTTGCTTCACGACCTCACTGAAGGCAGCCTCATCATGCACGGCCATCTCAGCGAGTATCTTGCGATCAATCTGGATATTAGCATTGCGCAAAGCATTCATTAGCCTGCTGTAGCTCATGCCGTGCATACGTGCAGCAGCATTAATGCGGATAATCCATAGTCGACGCATATCGCGCTTGCGAGTACGCCGATCACGATACATGTACGCCATAGAGCGCATCACTGCTTCATGCGCTTTACGAAACAAGTGTCTGCGTGTTCCACGATGGCCTTCGGCTAATTGAAGTATTTTCTTATGCTTCTTGTGAGAGGTAACCCCACGTTTTACCCTTGGCATAGTTCTTCTTTCTTCCTCTAACTTTTCTTACTTACTAGAAGGCATATGGCAATAATCGTTTCAAATGACGTTTATCAGCAGTTGCCAGTGGAAACATTTTGTCCATCGAACGAACAGCGTCGGGTGATTTATTACGTCGTAGGTGGCTCAACGCCACTTTGCGGCGCAAGAACTTGCCAGACCCAGTCACTTTGAGTCTTTTGGCCATCGCTTTGTGTGTTTTTAGTTTCTGCTTCATACTTCTTTCTCTCTTCAGGCATTGCAACCCTTCAATCTTACAGGTGCTCTATCAAAGGCGCAGAGTAGCCTTTTTCACGAGCTGTCCCCTTTCGGGTCACAAGTATATCATAGACACTATGAACTATGCAATACCCATAAGGAGTCAAAGCACGACTTTGCCATTCTCCTCCTCCACCCCCGACGTTTTGAGAGAAGTGGTGTTGGTGGGGCATTCGCCCGCACCAACACCACTTCTCTCTTTTGATTGGGAGGGGCAGGGCAAGCCGTTGAAGCCCTTTTCTGCCAGAACGGCAAAGCTCTAGAAGTTAAAAATGAACTGCGTAGACGTATGTAACCTGTATACGTAGTAATAGTTGCTAGCCTAGACTGTAGAGCCTGCCACAATAGGGAGAGCGTTGTGAATACGCCGCATGGATTACGCAGTACACACATTGATACGCATCTTGCCGCAACTCGACAGCCATCAGCTTCGTCAATACAAGCAAAAGAAACGCAGCAACAACGGAGCCAAGATGTGCAAGAGTTACAAACTTTTTACGAAGAGAACCTTGCTTTGATCTATCGCTATATTTATAGTAAAGTAGGTAATAGGCAAGAGGCAGAAGATCTGACTTCACAAACATTTATCAAAGCGCTACGGGGGGTTGACTACAACCGTGGTCACCAGAGCATACAGAAATGGCTATTTCAGGTTGCTCGTACAACCATTGCTGACTACTGGCGCGAATATTATCGTGTCTCTGTACGTTCGCTTGAAGCGTTACTGGATGCTGGTTGGGAGGGACCAGTAGAGGAAGAAGCGCTCCCCATGAGCGTAATGCCAGCGCAACAGGCACAACGTATCTTGCAAGCCTTGCCTGAGCGTGATCAAGAAGTACTGACATGCCGCTTTTTGCTCAATCTCTCAGTTAAGGAAACAGCCGCCAGGATGGGCTTGACGGAGGCAAATGTGAAAGTGTTGCAGCATCGCGCACTCAAACATGCTGCCGCCATCAAGCAGATGTGAAGCGTCGGGTTACTCTGTCGGAGAAGGAAACTATGACAGGCGAAGATCAGGAACGATTTGAAGATTACTTGGAGCTAGAGCACTATATAGAGGAGCTCAGGGAGGGGCGTGTTGCTCACCCTCCAGCTCATCTTACTCCTGAGCAGGCACGCATCTACCGCATGGTTGCTCTTTTCCGTTCTGCAGCGCCAGGAGCCGACGAACCCCGTCCTGAATTTGCCGAGGAACTACGGAGACGTCTGCTCGATCAGCAGAACGAGTACTTAGAAGATGCTGATACACTAAAATTGCCACGTTTGCAGGATGCAGATATGCTAGAGGTATCACGTACTGAGACACACACCACGAGCGAGAAACAGCCAGAGGTATCACCAGCTTCAACTGCCCCTAAACAGCCAAAACCCAAGCGTGTCGCGTTCTTTTCCCGTCGCGCTGTACTTACAGGCGGGGCGATTGCCGCTGCCTCGGTAGTTACCGCAACGGCGGCTAGCGTGGTCGACCAGACAATTGAGCAAAATAATCTGCCAGACGCCTATGCTCTATCTATAGACAGCAATATCCCCACGAACTGGCATCGTGTCACAACTAAAGCAGCGCTAGGCGACAACGCAGTTCCTTTTAAAACCGATAAGCTGATAGGCTATGTTATTTATGACGATGAAAATGATGAAGTTATTGCTATGTCTGCCGCCTGTACGCATATGGGGTGCATTGTGCAGTGGCAAGAGAAGGTGCGTCAATTTCATTGCCCCTGTCACAATGGTGTGTTCACTGAATATGGCAAGCCTGCTTCCACGGCGGGTGGACCGCGCTATCTCACTTCTCTACCGCGTCTGGAGACTAAAGTTGAGAACGGCAACATCTACGTAAAGGTACCAAACTAAACAGTGATACTAGCAAGAAAGCGGCGCTTTCTTGCTAGTATCACTGTTTAGTTTCCCATTGTGTCTTTGACTACGGCGGCTAGTGCTTTGATGAACAGTGGCGAGGTGTTGAGTGACTCGGTACGGGCAAATTGGATACCGTGCTCTTCAGCCTGCTGGCGGGCAGCGATTTCAATGTCATAGAGAATTTCGAGATGGTCGGCCAGGAATTGGACGGGTGCAATCAAAACATGGGTCTGTCCCGCCTTCTGTAGTTCTGGCATAATGTCGGCAAAGTCGGGCTTGAGCCACTCTTCTGGCGTGTGACCAGCACTTTGATAACAGAACATCCAGCGGTCATCTGGAAGCCCAACCAGACGAGCAATAGTGGTGGCTGTCTCTTTGAGATTATTGATATAATCAGGCTCCTGCTCCACGACGCGCTTAGGCATGCTGTGCGCTGTGAGTAGCACAGGAACACGTTCACGCACATCGGCAGGGAAGCGTTCGAGGGCCTGCTGTACGCGCTCAGCCACGGCGTGCAGGAAGTAGGGCTGCATATGCCAATCCTGCGAGATTGACAGCTTCAGGTCGTCTCGATGGAGGTCGGTAACAGCATCTTCGAGCGTACGCACGTACCCTTTCATAATGATCGGTGAGTACTGTGGCGACATGATGATCCCAACAACGTGCTGAGCATCGGTAGTGACTTCAGGAACGACATCGGAAATAAATGGCGGAGCAAAGCGCATGCCCACTAAGACATGGTAGGTCGTGCCATCCCTGCTCTGGCTGTTCAATTCCTCTTGAAGCGCCGCTGCCTGCTCACGCGTGATATGCAACAAAGGCGAACCGCCAATCAGGTTATAGCGTCGCTGGAACTCGGCTACCACTTCTGGACTGGGAGTACGTCCACCGTAGACGTGTTTGATATAGACCGGAACATCATCGAGTGTGGCTGGAGATCCATAGGTCATCAGCATCACACCCACATGTTGGTTTGCCATACTCTTTTTCCTTACCTCTTTGTCACTTCATGTACAGCATCTACTAGCCGACGCAGCAAATCCGTGTCGGTGGAGGCGGGAACGCCGTGCCCGAGATTAAAGATATGACCAGCCCGCCCCGCAGCACGACGCAAGACCTCGTGCATGCCAGCCTCGACAACAGGCCACGAAGTCAACAGCAGCGTAGGGTCGAGGTTGCCCTGGATACCATGATTATAACCGATACGCGCCCAAGCTTCATCAAGATCGACGCGCCAATCCACACTGATAACGTCGCCACCCGCCTCGGTCATCACCTCTAATAGGGCAGCCGTACCTGTACCAAAATGGATAGAGGGCGCGCCCGTCTGCTTTATCGCTGCAAAAATACGCTGCATATAGGGCTGAACGAAGCGTCTGTACACACTGGGACTCACGCCCCCAATCCAGCTATCGAAAACCTGCACTACGTCTGCACCAGCTTTGATCTGTGCTTGCAGATAGTTGATGACAACAACAGTAAGCTTGTTCATCAAAGCATCCCAGAGCGCTGGTTGTCCGTACATTAACGACTTAGCGAGTGCGTAATCACGCGATGGTCTACCTTCTATCATGTAGCAGGCCAGAGTAAACGGTGCGCCTGAAAAGCCAATTACAGCCTGCTTTCCCCCCAGTTCACGGCGCACCATACGCACCGTCTCCATCACAAATGGAACTGTCTCTTCCGCATCCAGGACGCGCAGTGCCTCGACATCCTGCGCTGTACGGATAGGATGGTCAATGATAGGGCCAATCTCAGGTTCAATCTCTAGTGAGACGCCCATACCTTCGACAGGCAGCATAATATCGGCAAAGAGAACGGCCCCGTCAACTCCAAAGGCACGCACAGGCATCAGCGAGACCTTTGTACTCAGCTCAGGAGTTTTAGCCATCTCTAGAATCTCATACTTTTTGCGCAGCTCACGGTACTCGGCGAAACTGCGGCCCGCCTGACGCATAAACCACACAGGCGTCGCATCTGGCTGTCTGCGATAACAGGCATCCAGAAAACGCGTTCGCCCCGTGGAGGGGAGAACAGGCGATACAATGTCTTGTGACATAATTTATATTCCTTAGTTATATGTTCTTCCTTCTCAGTTGCCCTCCCGCAAGGACTACAACACGGTCGGCGATGAGTTGTGCTGCACCCACAAACGGCATTGAACTAGTTGGCAAACAATTATATCATAGCGTGAATAGCACTGCATGACAACTGTTTACCACCCAGATGCCTTATCTTTTAAGACATAGAACTATTTATGCTGTATCTTCTCACAGCTTCCACAAGCAGCCGATGCTCCACCTGCTTAATACGTTCGTGCAGCGTCTCCTCTGTATCCCCTTCTTCAATGGCCACTTCTGCACAGCAGATGACTGGACCGGCGTCTACCTCCGCTGTTACATAATGCACAGTGCTACCTGTGACCTTTACGTTAGCATCAAGGGCTTGTTTGACGGCATGCAGACCTCTAAAGACGGGAATGCATGTGCCGTTGCTGGTGACGTAGACACTGCCAGTACCGCCCTCTGGTAGTAGCGCGGGGTGCAGGTTCATGATGCGCCGAGAAAATTGGGTGATGAATTGAGCACTGAAAATGCGCATCCAACCAGCGAGGATGATGAGATCTACCGCAAATAACTGCAAAATCGCTGTAAGCTTCGCTTCTGCTTCAGCATGCCGACGCCACGGAAGATAGAGCGTGGGTAGGTTGTGCCTGAGTGCGCGTTGCAGACCTTGCGCGTTGGCCTTGTTGCTCACTACTAGGGCGATCTCGACGTTGGGCAATTGTCCGGCTTCAATGGCGTCAATGAGCGCCTGGAGATTACTACCACTACCAGAGACGAGCACCGCTATGCGTAGTGGTCTTTCGTGAGAGTGAGATGATCGTGTCTGCTGCTCGGGTACCATGTTTCGGGCGAAGCTATCGTTGCCACTCATCCAAGTTTTACCTCATCATCAGCTTGAGTGAGTTCCACGACCAGATGTTGTTTGTACTGCTCAATGCGTTGTCTAAGCTGCTGATCGGAGAGGGCCAGTATCTTGGCCGCCAGCAATGCCGCTCCCTCTGGCTCTAAAATAGTGGGAGAAGCGATACCCGATGGCAAGCGCAGTGAGGAGAGCACATCCATGCCACCGAAGCGGTCGCTATAGGGCGGACACGCGATGACCGGATAGCGTGAGTTAGCGTCGATGACAGCGGAGAGCGCGTTTGAGCGTCCCGCAATGGTCACATAGACGATTGGGCCTGCTTCCTGTTCATATTCCGCTAATATTTGCAAAAGCCGAGCAGTAGCCTTGTGCGCCGAGCAGACGCGCATGTGATAACTGATCTCTAGTGTTTTGAGCGTCTTAGCGACTCCCTGTGCATATGGGAGGTCGCTTTTGCTACCCATGATGATGATGACCTGTGCTGCCATAAGTATATTCGCTCCTTTATTCCACAATTTCCTCTAAGGTGTATCACCTCAACCCGCGCTTCGCAATATCGCGGCGATAGTGCATGCCCTCAAAGTGTATCCGTGCTGCTGCCTCGTATGCCCTGTCCACTGCCTTGCGTAGTGTAGCGCCGTGAGCGGCGACACTCAAGACGCGCCCACCCGCCGTGACTAATTGCCCGTCGCGTAGTGCTGTGCCAGCGTGGAAGACTTGGACGCCCTCGACTTTGTTGGCATCTGCTACTCCCGTGATGGGAAGGCCAGTATGGTAGAAGCCAGGATAGCCCCCAGAGGCGAGAGATAGACTCACAGCAGAGCCAGGATGCCACAGTGTACCGAGCTTGACAGGCATCGTCTGGGCAAAGTCTAGTACGTCCATCACGTCTTGGCGCAACAACAGCATGAGCGCCTGCGTTTCCGGGTCGCCGAAGCGAGTATTGTGCTCCAGCACCATCGGACCCTTCGAGGTGAGCATAATATTTGAGTAGAGGACGCCGTAGAAGGGGATGTTGTGCGCCTTGAGCGCTCGCAGAGTGGCGGCGACGACGTCTCTATAGATAAACATCTGAGTCGCCCTGTCAACAAAGGGTAAGGGTGTGAAGACTCCCATACCACCAGTGTTCAAACCCTGGTCGCCATCAAGTACACGCTTGTGATCCTGGGTCAACGTCAGGGGAAGGTAGTGTACGCCGTTACAGATTGCCGTTGAGCCGATTTCGTCGCCTTGTAGGTAGTCTTCGATCACAACGGCGTCGCCCGCACTGCCGAAGATGCGCTCAGTCATTATCTGCCGCACAGCATGACGTGCAGTCTCCATGTCCAATGCGACGATAGCGCCTTTGCCAGCGGCATTGCCATCGGCCTTAACGACTACTGGTGCGCCATGCTCCTCTAGATAGGCAAGGGCTGCATGAGCATCAGTGAAGGTTCGGTATCGCGCTGTGGGAATGCCTGCCACTATCATGAGTTCCTTAGCGAAAGCCTTACTCCCTTCCAATACAGCTCCAGCCGCGCCCGGACCAAAGATACGTAGTCCGCGTTCTCTGAATACATCACAGATACCCCC
>JAFATZ010000089.1 GCA_019243675.1 Ktedonobacteraceae bacterium
CTCGTCGCTTGTCATGATCGTATGTACAAGGGGCAGGATGTACTCCGCCACTGCGCATACATAAAATTTCCTATAGCCAAAATATATTGTACCGTGACTGTAATGTTTACACGCCGTGAAGCGCAGAAAGGATACTAGGTAAACCAAGGATACTAGGTAAACCAATGACCCGTTAAGAACAGCGTGAGCAGGAGGAACAACAATGAACTGTTGCACCGTAACTGTATATTCACGCATTCTGAAACTCAGAAAGGATACTCAGCGTAAGAGAAGGGAGGTGTCAATGCGTTGAAGGTAAAAATTTCTTATAGACGTAACTCGTTGATGTGACAATAGGCGCAAATGATGAGAGAAAGGAACATACCTATGACACAACAGTCGTCCTCAGGACAGAGGCCGCCAATTCAACTCTCAACGCTGACAATGTTGAATCTGCAGACCGGGTGGGCACTGGAGAAGAATAACACGCGTGTCTTTTTCACCCATGATGGTCCGACGCGCTGGATGAATATTACCCCGCCGGGTCTCACCTTGCCGGGCAATGACCCATTGAATTCAATAACTGCGTCTGACTTTCCCGATACGGCACACGGGTACCTAGGCGTCTTACAGAATGGGGCCACTACCCTGTTGATTAGCAGGGATAGTGGCAAGACTTGGCAGTCTGTTCCCTTTGATTTTAGCCCCTTGACTGCAGTTGGCATCTACCAAATCGATTTTCTTGATGCGGTCCACGGCTGGTTGGCTTTTGATGAGGATCATGGCTTTGGAAACTTCCGCATCGCGCTTATGAGTACAAGCGACGGGGGCAAAACCTGGCAGCGACTGGTAGATGATAAGCAAGGGTTGGATGGTGGGCTGCCGATCAAGGACCCCAAGCACTTCCTCTTTACTAGCCCCAAAGTAGGTTGGATGACTGGGCCTGAAGACTTTGCACCTGAGATACGGCTCTATGCTACCGAAGATGGGGGCAAAACTTGGCAGAGGTCTACGAACATTCCCCCAATCCAGAATGTTGCCTTCTCTCACAGCTACGGACCGTACTTTAACCATGCCAATGATGGCACGCTCCCAGTCACCTATGGAGTTCAAGGGGACAATGCCTTGCACCTAGCAATCTATCGCACTGACAATGGAGGGAAAAGCTGGAGCGTTGTGCAGACCGCCTCCAGCAATACTGTAATTGCTTCTGATAGCTTCCTGACCTTCCGTAATGCACATGATGGCTGGCTCCTGGGCCTAGATCAAAACAATCAGCCCATCCTACGTCTGACTCAGGATGGTGGAGTACATTGGAAAGTGCTTCATCCAATTGGGTTGCAAGGGTTCAACGGGGTCGTGCTGGATCTAAAATTTCTTACCTCGACCACTGGTTGGCTTGTCACGAACGATACTAGTGGAAATACGATCCTTTTCCAGACAAATGATGCTGGTCAAAACTGGCAGGCTCTCCATCCTGTGCTGAGATAGGTGCATCTAGCCACTTGCTAGATCTTATCCACCCAGGGACTCTAGCACGAATACATCAGTTGTATGAGTAGACATTGACATTCTCAAGATGCCTTGCGTACACCTTGTTATAGGCTGCTACTCGCTCTGCCTCAGGAGCGGCGATGAGGGATGTACGAGGGACTATTGAAGCTGTTGCCAAGGCATCAGCCCAGATACCGCTTGCGATACCACCAAGCAAGGCGGCACCTCGTGCGGAAGCAGTAGGCGTGTTGACAGTGAACAGTTCGCGGTTCAGGATGTCGGCGAGCATCTGACACCAAGCAGGATGCTCGCTACCTCCTCCGGCCAAGCGCAGCGTGTTTGCCTCGTCGGCAGCGGGAAGAGCCTCAAAGGCGACACGGATGCCGAAGGCCACTCCTTCGAGTGCTGCGTGTAGCAGATGCTCACGTCGCTGGTCGATACGCATACCGAGGAAGGCTGCAGTGCTGGAAGGGGTAGGATGATGTGGACGCTCTGTGGTTAAGTAGGGAAAAAATAACAAGCCCGCAGTTCCAGGAGGCACAGTGGCAGCACTGGCGTAGACCTCATCCCAAGTGGCATTGAGCATCTGGCGCACCCAGTCGAGGGCGAGTCCAGCATTTTGCACTGCCGCCATTGCATACCAGTTGGCGCTATCAGCAGCACGGTAGAGATGTGTGCGTGCTGTCTGGTCAGCTTTGGGTTCCGAACAGAGCTGCACAAACTGTGCTCCGGTGCCAAGTGTTAACTGAATGGGGCCAGGAACAAGCAAGCCCGTGCCAAGCGCTGCAGCGGCAGTATCAGCCGCTCCAGTCGCTACAGGTAGCCCTGCGGGCAGACCAAGTGCTGCAGCGGCCTGTGCAGAGAGCCTGCCCGCAATGGTTGCAGATGGTATGATTGGGGGAAGCAGGCGACGTTTCAAGTTGAGTGCAGCAATGACGTCATCTGCCCAGTTATCAGCCAGCAGGTCATAGAGCAGAGTAGCAGAGGCATCGCTGGGGTCCGTGGCGACCTCATCAGTCAGGCGCAGCCGCAACCAGTCCTTTGGTTGGAGTGCCCAACGAGCTTGCTGATAAGAGAGCGCTTCGTGATTAGCCAACCAGCACAACATTGGGCCTGCCATACCTGGCACAAGTGGATTGGCCAAACGCTCTAATAGGGAAGGGGACAACGTCCGATAGCGTTCAAGTTCTGGCTGCGCGCGCGTGTCAGCCCAGAGCATCGCCGCTCGTATAGGCAACCCTTCCTCGTCCGTCAGTACTACGCCATGCATCTGCCCTGAGAGACCAATAGCGGTAATATCGGCCTGCGGAACCTGTGCCATCGCTGTTTGTATGGCAGATACCACAGCGGCCCACCACTCGTTGGGATCACTCTCGGACCAACTTGGCTGTGGGATCATGACCGTATAGCCTGCTTTGCTTACGCTTAGTGTGCGCCCCCGCGTGTCTAGGACAATGACCTTGACCGAGCTTGTGCCTAGGTCGATGCCCAATATTGCCATAAAGTAGACTCCTTAAAAGTCTCAAGCGGAATACACGACAATGACATATATTAAGTAATATGACATTAACATGAACTATCCCGTTGTACATCTCAACGAATCGACTGCTCACGGTAATCGAGAGGATGCTCCTGCTGCCAACTGTAATACGCCTGGTAAGCCTTGCGCACAATCTGGCAAATCTCTTCGGGATCATTGGCGATATGCAGTAAATCTAAGTCATCTGGAGAAATCTTGCCCGACTCCAGCATCGTCTCACGCATCCAGTCAAGCAGTCCCTTCCAGTACTTCGCATCGTAGAGGATAACAGGAAAATGGCTGACCTTCTTCGTTTGGATAAGCGTCAACGCCTCGAAGAGTTCATCCATCGTGCCAAAGCCACCAGGGAAGATGATGAACGCGTGAGAGTACTTAACGAACATCGTCTTGCGTACGAAGAAGTAGGAAAAGTCGAGCGAGACGTCCAGATATGGATTGGGAGCTTGTTCAAAAGGAAGCTCAATATTGCAGCCAATCGAGAAGTTTTCCCCCTCCTGTGCTCCCTTATTGGCCGCTTCCATAATGCCGGGGCCGCCACCCGTGATAATGCCAAAGCCAGCTCTGGCCAAGAGGCGTGCTGTCTCGACTGCTGCTTCGTACGCAGGCTCCCCAGGCTGTGTACGAGCCGAGCCGAAGAAGGTGACAGATGGAGGAATATGAGCTAGTGCGTCAAAACCTTCGACGAATTCACTCATAATGCGAAACACGCGCCAGGTATCAGTGAGGGTAAAATCAGTGTGTACTGCACGTTCGCGTGCGTGTTGCTCCTCTCGTACCTGCCCTGGGGGTGTCGGTTCATTTGGGCTTACCAATGGCTGAGTGGGACCGCGCAGTAAACGTTCGTCCTCTGTTATTGCATGATTTTTGTTGGTCATAGAATGATAGCGATTAACCGCTTTTTTACCACGGTTATTTGGTCTAAAAGTTTTTCCATTATTGCGATTCATTGCTTTTCTCTTCTACGGTTGCAATTGCGTTTAGTTGTTACTATAACATACAACGCAAAAACCACACGTGATTATCTCAAGTAGGAGTAGTTTTTGTAAACACGATAGCAACAAAAAGTCCATTTATGGCCGCAGGACCCTGATGTTCCTACTTTTCTGTGGTACACTAGAGATGAAAGAACGATGAATTTGCCATAGAAAGGCTTTTTCGTGATAAAACATAGTAATGACGCGAAGGGTAGCAACAGAACTACGGTGTCGTATACAGACTCTTGCCTTTCGTACTAAAACGCTAGGGAAAAAGAAAGGAATACATAATGCAACTTGGACTGATTGGGCTTGGTCGTATGGGAGCGAATATGGCCAAACGTCTACTACGAAATGGGCATAGCGTTATTGGCTATGCCCGCCATGCAAGCACGGTAGAGACGAACTTGAAAGAAGGTGCAATTTCAGGCGGGGCGACATCGCTGTCTGATCTGGCGAAGCAACTTGACAAGCCGCGAGCGATCTGGTTGATGGTGCCTGCTGCCTCGGTAGACGCAACACTGAATGATCTCATACCGCTGCTTAGCGCAGACGATGTGATTATTGATGGGGGGAACTCTTACTACCATGATGATATTCGACGTGCTGCTATGCTGGCAACTCACGGTATTCATTATTTGGACGTTGGGACGAGCGGAGGTGTGTGGGGTCTTGAGCGTGGCTACTGTCAAATGATCGGTGGCGAGGAAGCCATCGTTAAGCGTCTTGATCCCATCTTCACAGCCCTGGCTCCTGGCGTGAATGCAGTCTCACGCACCGCTGGACGGGAGCAGGTTGGGGGTACAGCCGAACAAGGCTACTTGCACTGTGGGCCGCACGGTGCAGGACACTTCGTCAAGATGGTGCATAACGGCATTGAGTATGGTGCCATGGCGGCATATGCCGAGGGGCTGAATATTTTGCGCCATGCCAATATTGGTAAGCAGCAACAAGGCATCGATGCCGAGACTGCCCCGTTGAGCAATCCAGAGTA
Organism: Ktedonobacteraceae bacterium; assembly: GCA_019243675.1. GTDB lineage: Bacteria > Chloroflexota > Ktedonobacteria > Ktedonobacterales > Ktedonobacteraceae > JAFATZ01. The sequence goes on from JAFATZ010000089.1 coordinate 4,982, forward strand.
CTACCAGTACGATTTTAATCTCGCCGATATCGCCGAACTATGGCGTCGTGGTAGCGTCATAGGCTCGTGGCTGCTGGACCTCACGGCTAGTGCGCTTCTCAAAAGTCCTGAACTTGAGGAGTTCAAGGGCCGTGTCTCAGATTCAGGTGAAGGCCGTTGGACAATCGCTGCTGCCATTGATGAAGCCGTGCCAGCACATGTGCTGACAGCCGCTCTCTATGAACGTTTCAGCTCGCGTGGAGAGGCAGATTTCGCTAGTAAAGTGATGTCCGCAATGCGCCGTGAGTTCGGCGGCCATGACGAACAGCCATCGGTAAAACCCTGAAATAAGGCTATGGGAAAGGGATTGCTGACTTGAGCCGCGTATTTTTGCAAGCACCACCCGGTCGGCGCTATGTACGCTCATTTCTTTTCTCGCGGCGCATTGATGCTCCGTTGGCCAACGTGCATCTGCTCGCTCGTACCATCCTAGTGCTCTGCCTGTCAGCGGTGCAACTGCGTACTATAGATACACTGCATCCAGATGCAGTCACGGCTGCGTTACTATTCGGCATCTCGCTGCTGCTCTTCGCTGCCAGCGGGATGAAGAGGAGCTTAGCGTGTGTGTACTTGCTGCTCACGCTGCCTGCGCTGCTCAGTCTCTTCTCGACATGGGTGCTCTTCAACCCGGTAGCAGGCAGCGTGAATTTACTGCATGTTCAGATCACACCCTTTTCCCATCCGTTGACGTTGCTGGTGAGTGATCGCAGCCTGCTAGTCGCCGTCAGCAAAGTGTTGGGCTACGGCGGTATGGTTTTGATCACGGCTGCTCTGATCGTGACCAGCCGCGACGCCGAGTTGATTGGGGCTTTCCGGCAACTACGCGTGCCGCAAGCCATCATCTTCTTCTTGAGCACGGTGTTTCGTGCGCTCGAAATGGCTTGGTCCGACTACGAGACTATCCGCCTTGCCCAGCTTGCCCGCGCCATCAACGCCCGTCCTCGCAGCTTTGTGCGCCGCCTACGCGACCTAGGCAGTATTGCTGTACCGATGGTGGCTATGATGATCCGGCGCTCTAGTGAGATTGGCGATGCCTTAACTGCACGAGGCTATAGAGTTGGACAGGCGAGTACAGACTTTTATGAGACGAGCCGATGGAGGAGAATTGACTGGGTGGTCCTTGCGCTCAGCCTCTTCTGCCTAGGGCTGGCATTCCTGCCACACTGGAACCTCACTGTGCTCGTCATAGGTCGGTAGGGGCCCGATTTATCGTGCCCATTGATCGTGCCAACGAAAGCGAACAGAGAGAGAAGCATATGTCCTATGCAATCCACACCGCTGATGTGTGGTGGCGATATCCAACATTTAGCGAGAATCCTAATCCCTGGACCTTGCGAGGCGTCACGTTGCAGGTGGAGCAGGGGGAATGCTTTGGCATCACAGGACCAAGTGGGGCGGGGAAAACGACCCTGTGTCGCACATTGCTTGGTATTCTGCCGTATAGTGCTCGGCTCACGCATGAGCAACTGGCAGGACACTTTCGTGGCTCGGTCACAGCGTTGGGTCGGGCAGTTTCAGCAAATACTGCACAGACACGCCAAATTGGCATGGTGCTCCAGGACCCGGAAAACCAGTTTTTGCGCATGAGTCTACTGCACGAACTGGCTATCGGTTTGCAGTTACAAGGTTTCTGCAACGACGAAATCGAACAGCGTGCCTATAATGCACTGCGCTGGGTTGGCTTAGAGCATCTGTGGCAGGGGGCTAGTTACATACACCCAGCGGATCTCTCGGGCGGGCAAAAACAGCGTATCGCTATTGCCGCATTTCTGGCGATGCGTCCCCAGGTGCTCATCCTTGATGAGCCGACAAGTGACCTCGATCCCTTGGGCAAGCGCGAAGTCATCCAGACTATAGCACAATTGCGCCAGGATTACAGCACAACGGTTCTACTCATTGAGCAGGATGCGGAGATTCTGGCAACGTTCTGTGACCGTATTGCCCTCTTACACCAAGGAAGGATAGTGCTGGTGGCTCCTCCCCAGACTTTCTACAAGAACCGTGCTATACTGGAAGCATGTGGAGC
>JAFATZ010000104.1 GCA_019243675.1 Ktedonobacteraceae bacterium
GAAATGGAGACAGCTCTTTACAGAATAGTGCAGGAGTCGCTCACGAATATCGCTCGACACGCGCAAGCGCACAAAGTTAGCATTGTGCTCAAGGAAGATGCTGATGCTGTCTATGCCACCATCACTGACGATGGCCACGGTTTCAATGCCGAGAAACTACAGAAGACACCTAGGCAGGAGCGTGGTTTGGGCCTCGTCGGAATGTATGAACGGGCACATCTGCTCGATGGCACACTTACTATCGTTTCACATATTGGGCATGGTACACAAATTGAGGTTCGTATTCCGATTCCTCCTCCTACGCAGCCTAAACGAGTGATTACCTCAGAACTCTTGGTATGAGCACACTTATAGTATTATTATGAATAGGACAGAGAATGAAGATACACATCTTACTTGCTGATGACCATACAATACTACGGGCCGGGCTGAAGATGATGCTGAACGCACAGCCCGATATGGAAGTAGTTGGCGAGGCACATGATGGTCGTCAGGCTATCCAAGAGGCACACCGACTACAGCCAGACGTGATTCTTATGGATATTACCATGCCAGATATCAATGGCATTGAGGCCACACGGCAGATTAAGAAACTTTTGCCCGACATAAAAGTGCTGATTTTGACGATGCATGAACACGACGAGTATGTATTTCAGGCTTTACGTGCTGGAGCTTCAGGGTACATGCTCAAAGAAGCCGCCGATACTGAATTGATTTCTGCTCTGCATATTATACAGAGTGGTCAATTCTTCCTATCACCTACAGCACAATCTGTAATGGTTGGCGACTATTTGCAACGCGTTCGTACAGGCGAGGAGAAGGATAGTTATAGCTGTCTCACAGAGCGGGAACGTGAAATTCTCAAGCTTGTGGCCGAGGGATACACCAATAACCAAATTGCTGAGCGTCTTGTCATCAGTCCAAAAACAGTCGATACCCACCGCACTCATATCATGGACAAACTCAATTTGCATAGCCGTGCCGAGCTGGTAAAATATGCTATGCGCCGCGGCCTGCTAGAAGGTTGACTATATCAGAGGTAGCTATTATCTGATATCGTCCTCGTCCAAATCGGAGCTATTGTCGTTCTCCTCGGCAAAATATTCATCGCTGTAGAAGCCGACATCTCGACCAACGTAGACACTTACCAGAAAATCCTCGCGTGGCATATCAGCAGAGAGCACGAGATCCTCATCAATTTGCTCAATGAGTTTGGTAAGCTCCGTCTCTTCAAGCTCGCGCTCCAGAATAAGGGTTCCATGTACTGCCGTAGTAGTGAAGTGTAGGTCCACGGTCCCTAGACGGTTGTTCCTCTGGAGACTCGTGCCCTGCATGATATAGTACCCTTCAGAGTACGGCGTACGGAAATGTCTGTCAAAATGGATATCATCCATAAAACCCTCCTATTTGCTTAAGTGGAAAAACTGAACGATTTGCGCATAGGCGCAAACACGAGACGCTCTTCGTCTGGATAAGTATTCTGTGGAGCAGCCTGGATTACGGTAAAAAGCTGCTTACCATGTATAGTTGCTAGTAGTGTTACTGTATAGGTGGCACCCGATTGCTGCACCCCCCCCTGAAGCTGTTGCCAGGAGGCTCCACCAAATGACACTGTTCCACTTTTGATGGCGGTCATGCCCAACTGCTTTGCCTGCTGCTCTAGATACTGTCCTATTTCCTTATCGGTGGCATTGATTACGCTAATCGTAATCTGCGCCGTGTTCGTGCTATCAGAGAGCCGTACAGTCGAGGTGCGTTGGTCTAACAACGCCTTCCAGCCGTTAGGGTAGAGCAGAGATATGCCCAAGTGGCTATCACTGAACTTTTGTTGAGGATGAGTGACAGCAGGAACGCTAAATGGTTGGAAGAGGATATCCCACGCAACTACCCCTACAACGAGTAGACAGCAAACGAGCAAAGGTAGTACGCGCCTCCTCTTCCACCCATGATCAGTCTCAGAGGGCATAACTATGCGTGCAATAGTCTGAGGCATTTCAGGGCGACTTAGTACAGGCTGTCTGACAAGGTGAGAAGCCGGAGAGGATGGCATCGCAATAGCCTCCTGTGCTGGCACAGGGTCGGATACCTCTACTTCTTCACGATGCTCAGAGGGCGGAGAAGAGGGCGCAACAACAGGCTCCTGCGTTGGCGTAGGTGGAGTATCGAGTACTTCTTCACGTCGTTGAGTCTCGACGGGTACAACTACGTGCACAGTAGCCCGAGACGCTTTAGGGCGGCTTGGTATAACAGTCTGTCTGACAGGGTGAGAAGGCGGAGAGGATGGCACGGCAATAGACTCCTGCGCTGCCACAGACGCAGGGTCGGATATCTCTACCCTTTCAAGAGAAATAGACTGTAGGCGTATAGTAGTGCGAGGCAACGCTGCTGGTGACGCAGTAGAGACAGAGGGCGGACTAGCATTGGCACGAACGGGAGGAGAGAAGGGCTGTTCAGCAACCTGCTCTCGGAGCACCACTTTGCTGTGTTCTAGCCGTGACTGGGAAGAATCAGCAAGGACAGCGGCTCCGCAATTACTACAAAAGCGAGCCGAACCTTGTGCTAACTCTTTTCCACAATTTGTACAGAGTGTCGCCACAACCTCTCTCCTGCTCTATAACTATCGCAATCCTAACAAGGCTTCACGCTCAGCAGCCGAGGCAAAGACCTGTTGATTTTTCACAATGTCTACAAGCTTCTTGCGTCCTTTGGGGCTACCAATCATCAGGGCACCGACCAGCTTGTTCTCACGAAAGAAGAGTTTCCTATAATTCTCATTACCCTTCTCGCCTGGCTCGCGGCGTGCGATGCTCTCCAACTCTGGCGAATCCGACCTAGCAGTTCCGATGACGGCGATATTCACATCAAACAGAGGGCTAGTATAAGTCGGCACGTCATGGTATGGCTGGTGGTCACCGCCCATATTCGCGCCAGCAATGCGGCCGTGGCCCATAGCATTGTCCCATGTACCCATTGTATGATGATGACCAATAGCGACATCGAAGAACTCGGCAATATCCCCCGCTGCGTACACCCCCGCAACATTGGTCTCCAGGTACTCGTTGACCACCACACCATTACGGACTTCGATGGCAGTACCCGCCAAGATTCGTGTGTTCAGTCTGATGCCCAGGCCAATACCAATCACATCTGCCTGTATCTGTCGACCTTTTGCTGTCTTGACGTAAGATGGCACGCCATTCTTTGCAACAATCTCAGCAACTTCATCCCCATGCACCACTTCAACGCCGAACTTCTTAGCGATAGCATCGACCACCTCGCCACCTTCGGGGTCTAGCACGTTGCGTAGCCAATATGGGCCACGCATCAGCCATGTCGTATCCAACTTGCGTACTGCAAACCCATCGCACATTTCGTAGGAAATAAAGCTTCCCCCATACGCAAGCGCGGTGCGTGACTCAAGCATCCTGGCAATGATAGTTTTCGCATCATCAAGCGTGACGAAGTTATAAACATGCTTGACATCTTTCGCCCCCGATACCCGCAGGGGATTGGCCCAGCCACCATTGGCTATCAGTAACGCATCGTAGGGAAAGTGTTCGCCCTTATCGGTCACTACTACTCGTTCATCGGTATCAACACGCGTCACAAGCGTTTCTATGAGAAGATGTATGTTTCTCTGCTCATGCCACGTAAAGTTACGTATCATCACCTTCTGCTCAGCAAGCACCCCTTGTAAGAAGCGTGGCAAGGAGACACGGTTGTAGAGAGGATATGGTTCGTTGGTAATCAGATGGATGCTACAATTCGGATCGTTTTTTCGCAGCGTTTCTGCCGCAGTGGTCCCTGCGACGCCGTTCCCTATGATTACGTAGCGTTTGTCATGCACAGCCAAGTGTTCACTCCTTAAAAGTCGACGCGATCGTCCCTGGTAAGGCTTTTAGGAATCTTAGCACAGTTTGGCAGAGAACGCTATAGCTGCATACAGATTTTGAGGCAAGAGGCACAAAAAACGAGCATCACACTTCTCATAAGTGCCAGAAGTGTAGTGCTCGTCTTATGCTTATTGTTTAGTCGCACTTGGTGCAAATGCCCAAAAGAGAAGTCCGACTAGGAGAGCAAAAAGTACCACCACAATCGTCATCACTGGGTTTACCACACCGGTGAGCGACCACTGGAAGATGGCAGCTCCTATCAGATATAGTAACCAGAGCAATCCCAACGCAGGGAAAATCAACAGCAAGTTAAAGCGTGTCTCGCGCGTGACAACTCGCCGCTTGCGCTCGCGTACTACATAGTCAAAATCGGAATCAAGTTGCTCCATCGAAAACCCTTCCTCTAAGGATAATCCTCTTTAGCTCTTATTATAATCCCCTATTTTACTCGAAGGCAACCGCTGCTTTCGCGCCAAGGCTTTCTAATTCTCATTGCAAACCGCCTCGCCTCTGCTTTCCTGGAGGAAATAAAAAAGGCCTCAAGGGCCTAGGCAATGAATATTTGAGCAGAAGCCGACCAATGACGATTGTCACACACAGGTGCGGGGTCTGCAGACAGAGAGGGAAGAACACGGAACTTGTTGAGGTAACGACGCAGTTCATACGCATTCACGTGGTACACCGAGCCATCCTTCGTAGCCTCTACCTTTCCCTCAGCAATTGCGCTACAAACATCAGCAAGAGTCGGAATACGATCAGCCATA
>JAFATZ010000221.1 GCA_019243675.1 Ktedonobacteraceae bacterium
TGACGATCAAAGCGTCCTGGGCGCAGCAGCGCTGGGTCCAGCACATCGGGTCGGTTGGTAGCGGCGATGACGATAACGTTGACATTGGTATCAAAACCATCCATCTCTACTAGAATCTGGTTGAGCGTCTGCTCGCGCTCATCGTGTGGACCACCCAGGCCAGCACCACGTTGACGGCCAACGGCGTCAATTTCATCGACAAAGACGATACATGGACTATTGCGTTTGGCCTGATCAAACAAGTCTCGTACACGGCTAGCGCCAACGCCTACGAACATCTCGACGAACTCTGAACCACTGATACTGAAAAACGGCACGCCTGCTTCACCCGCTACAGCACGTGAGATGAGCGTTTTACCTGTACCTGGCGGACCAACTAGCAACAATCCTTTAGGAATACGCGCACCCAAGGCGACAAACTTCTCGGGGTATTTGAGAAACTCAACAATCTCCTCTAATTCTTGCTTGGCCTCATCAACTCCTGCCACATCGGCAAACGTCACAGTTGACTTGCTGCCCATGAACATACGAGCACGACTCTTGCCAAAGGACATAGCCTGATTATTGCTTCCCTGCGCCTGCCGCATCATAAAGAAGAGCAATCCTCCTAATAAGAGAAAAGGAAGCAGCTCACCGAACAGATTCAACCATCCCCCCACAGCACTAGGAGCCTCGTACTGTAGCACAAGCAGGTGATTGTTCGCATAGTCGATAGTGTTATCTTTGAGTACTCGCGTGATATCAAAGCTATCATTAACAGTAGCCGTAAGGACTTGCCGCGATTGGCCTCGGGTGAGCGTGATCTTGTTTGTGGAAACATCTAACGTATCCAACTGATTGTTTTGCATGTCTACTTTGATATCGTTCAAAATGGTGGATACGTTCACCGATTTTACGTCGGTCGGTTGGCGGAAAATAAGCACGATAACCATGACAATGGCTAGTGCAATCAGGAGCCAGAAAAAGCTCGCCTTGAGCCATTTTCCGTTTATTGACACTACAGGCTCCTCCCTCCTAGCATAACAGAACCTTCATATTGAGTCATTATAACATAAAGAGACACCTTACATCTCTCCTATACGGTACTTCAGGTCATAGTTGATAATAAAATTTATCTCCTCGTTGCTGAAACCATAGTGCTGACCTAATAGACACCCAATCTCATCAAGAATGAGCTTAGACTTCTTTACATAAATGGTATAGCTATCGCTCACACCTCGTTTGAGGTGCCTAGCATGGCTTTGATAATCATGCATGAGGCGTTGGCAGAGCGCTTTAAACGCGGTGATAATGCATAGCCAAGAGAGGCAGTGCGAACCTGGGTATAGTGCCAAAGCGAGACTGCACACATGGCGTGTGTTCTTGTTTTGCCAATACCTGATGGAAAAAGTCGAGCAGAAAGTAATGATAGAAGGCATCTTCACCCCGACACGCTTGTGTCGCTTGCAGAGATAGTGCGTATCACCATCAAGCAATCCATGCTGCTGCAGAAAGTAAACAACCATCAATCGTTTAAGTAGGAGAGATGCATATGTTGCGCGGTTGGTCTCAGCGGTGATACCCTTGATGTGTGAGAACAAAGAGGTACGTTCCGACTGGAAGCGGCGATAGAAGCTCTTCAGTACTTGCTCTGCACTCATCCATACCTTATACATACTGCTCCCTTGCTACAATGTGAGAATATTGTAGCAAGGGCTGTCAAGAGAGTACATTTTTACATTTTTAGTGCAGAGGAATTGCATGGCAAAAAACAATTATCATTTCATCACGCATTGGCACGTTGAGGGCAAGTTAGAGGATGTGACCGACATTATCGGCGATGCACGCAGACTTGCACGTTGGTGGCCAGCGGTCTACCTGGATGTTCGGGTACTGAAAGAGGGCGAAAAGTCTGGACTAGGTTGGGTGGTTGACCTGTACACCAAGGGATGGCTGCCCTACACAATGCATTGGCACCTTGAGGTGACCGAAGTGTGTGCCGACGGCTTCACGCTGGTCGCACATGGCGATTTTGAGGGGCGCGGCATCTGGACATTCACACAAGAGGGACCGTGGGTACATGCCATCTACGATTGGAAGGTCAGTGCAGAAAAGCCCTTAATGCGCTATTTCTCATTCATCATGAAACCACTCTTCTCCGCTAATCATCATTGGGCCATGGCAAAGGGCGAGCAGAGTCTGAAGCTAGAATTGGCACGCCGTGCTGCTACGACTGCTGAAGAACGAGCACGCATTCCAGCGCCGCCTCAGCCGACGACGACGTCCTCTGTTCCCCTGCTGCTGGCAACTGTGGGAGCGTTGGTTGTGGTGGGTAGTGTGGGGTATTTTGTGGGCAAGTGGTTCTCAGAAACTGTCTGAAAAATCATTTCAAATGGCTCTAGAAGGAGCGTAAGGAACAACAGTTGAGCACGTTTTCAGACAGTTTCTCACTTCAATTTCCCCGGCAGTCTTTCTTCTGGTCAACATTGCCCCTTACGTACACCAGATCGACCTGATGAGGAGCTGTAAAGTAGATACTTTTGTCTGCAAATAGAGGCGCAATGAGGATTCTCGTAGGAAGTGAAAAGTGGTATAATCCCTGAACAGGGAAAAATTTCATAAAAGGTGAAGTATATCTATGATTGGGTCTCGCCAGAGTTTTGGTAATAATTGGACTGATGTTGTTGCCGCATGGTGTTTGGGACAATCCCTTTCTTTACCTGATGAAACTGCGTGGGAAGCGTTGGGCGTTCTCGAACAACTCTGGCCTGAGTACTTAGACAAACTTTTTAATCGAGGAATAAGGGGATGGACCCTTATAGCCGACGCCGTTGATATAGGACTTGCCCTTGCCACGTGCCAAAAGCTGAAAGGGTTTGAAGGAATACAGAAGAGACTGAGAGGTGGTGATCAAGATGTGCTGCCGGAAATACGATTTGCAACAGCATTGGTTGGTTTGGGATATGAGCCTATCCTTGATGAGCCTTATAATGGACATAGGCTAGACGCCCTGATT